>CALJXB010000426.1 GCA_937974415.1 uncultured Kiloniellales bacterium | reverse complement strand
GCTCTCGGGCGGCGAGCGCAACCGGGTGCATCTCGCCAAGATGGTGAAGTCCGGCGCCAACGTGCTGCTGCTCGACGAGCCGACCAACGATCTCGACGTGGACACGCTGAGGAGCCTCGAAGAGGCCTTACTGCAATTCGCTGGCTGCGCGCTCATCATCAGCCACGACCGCTGGTTCCTCGACCGCACGGCGACCCACATCCTGGCCTTCGAGGGCGACAGCCAGGCGGTCTGGTTCGAGGGCAACTACCAAGACTACGAGGCCGACCGCAAGCGCCGCCTCGGCGCCGAGGCCGAACGGCCCCACCGCATCAAGTACAAGCCGCTGACGCGTTGAAACGGTGAGGGTTGCCCGCCGGTCGCCTATTCGGCCGCCACGGCGGGCCTGAACTCGCCATTGGCCAGCTTCTCGCGCAGCAGCACCACCAGCCCAGGCAGTCCGCCCTGGTTCTTGATGACCGAGGCATATTCGGAGCGCAGGGTAATCGCCATGCTAACGCCCTCCACGACCACGTCGAAGACCTTGTAACTGCCGTCGCGCTGGAGCAGCCGCCAGTCGGCCTTGACCTCGCGACTCTGGGCATCGACGTAAGTCGAGGCGACCACGGTAAATTTGGGGTTCTTGCTGTCGGGCCTGGCTTCCCCAATGATCAGCTGCTCGCCCTGGTACTGCGAAAACAGGGGCAGGAAGCGCTGGACGATCGCGTCCTCGAAGGCCTGCAGGAACGCCTCTTGATCCTCCGCCTCGGCCTGGCGCCAGTAGCGGCCTACGACGAAGCGCCCGATGCGGCGGATGTCGAAGGTCTCGTTGAGGAGGCTGCGGAACAGCGCCTCGCGCTCCTCGTCGCTGCGCGTGGTGTCGGTGAGGCCGGTGATGGCCTGCTCGCGCACGGAATCGAGGAAGGTAGAGGCCTGTTCGGTGTCCGCCTTGGATCCGGCCAAGGGCGAAACCGACAGCACGGCGGCCAGGGCCACACTGGCCAACGCAATCGCAAATCGTCTTGTCTGCATGGCGTTCACTTCGCTTCGGGCGTTCGATCTGGATCTAATCTAAACCTGAAACTAGTCTATACGTTCCGCCGCGGCCACTTCATCCGACAGCGCATCGACATCGTTTCTAATCTCGGCTTCCCGTTTCTGACGGTAGAGCGAGCGCAGCCGGGCGTAAAAATCCAAGGCGTCGCGTTCGATCTCATCGAGGGTTTCCAGGTTGCGGGTCCGAAAATCCAGGCCGTCGGCCGCGAAGCGGTAGAGCCGCCACTCCTCCTTATCGGTCTCCCGGGTGATATAGAAGAATGGGTCGAGGAAAATGTCGACCACCTTGCCCGAGGCGTCGCGCACGTTCGAGGGGCCGAGGATCGGCAGCATGAGATAAGGCCCCTCGCCCGCGCCGTAGACTCCCAGGGTCTGGCCGAAGTCCTCTTTGTGGTAGGGGTGGCCAAGGTCGGTCGCCACGTCCCAGAAACCGAAGACGCCGCCGGTCGAGTTGAGCAGGAAGCGGTCCCATGTCGTCCCGGCCCGATCCCAGTCGCCCTGCAGCATGTCGTTCGCCAGGGTGACCGGCTCGTGTAGGTTCCGCAGGAAAAGGTGCACCCGCTGACGCATATACTCCGGCACCAGGTCGCGGTAGAGCACGGCGATCGGCCGAAAAATCGCCACGTCCAAGGTCTGGTTCATGGCGAAGATGAAGCGGTTGGGGATCTCGAGCGGGTCGTTGGTGTCCTCGATCTCTTCCTCGTAGTCGGCGAAGGGATCGTCCTCCAGATCTTCCAACTCGTCCGCCAAGCCCTGGGGGGACGCGACCGCCAGGGTAAGGCACAGCAAGACCGCCGGCCAGGCGCGCGCGCGGCCACTGGCCTGCCTTTGGCCCAACCGAAGCATATCGACCACTATCCCCTCCTCGAACCGGTCGTCGCGACGCGGAGCCCCCAAGCCGTACCGCTCACGGTGCCCTTCACTTGCGATGCCGCTGGTTCGCGGGCGAACCGCCCCAACAGGTGTCTACTCAGCCGCAAAACTCCGTCGAAACGGTTACCAAATCCTCAACACGGCCCCTTAGCAGCCTATCGGCTGGCCAAAAGGCAACTGCCACCCCCCCATTTGGACGACTGAGCTATCACAGCCGTTCCTGGAACGCTAGATCCTTAGAGCAGGTTTGCGGGCCGGAATAAACCGCCGAGCGGGCGCGCAGTCGGCGCGAATTTGGCAGTATTCGGTGCTTTTCGGCCCTCGTGCCGGGCCGCGAGGAGGGGGCAAGCCAAGGCCCCGGCCGCCGCCCGGGCCCGGCCGAAAGCCTGGCCAGGCGACTCGGCGGCGGCGGGCCTCTTGCCAAGCTGGCGCCAAGCGCTCCTTAATGGGGCGCTCCAATCTGGAGCGGGGTTCGGTCCGGCGTGCGGGCCGTCATTGCGTTGATGGGACGGATGCATAAGTTTAGTGGGATGATTTTGGCGCGAACCGGCGGCTTGCCTTTTTTGACTGTTCTCCTGCTGGTGACAATGCAGTCGCCGGCGCTGGCGTCCTGCACGGACCCGCCGGGGCCGGGCGTGAACTGGCAGCGTTGCGCCATGGACGGCCTCGACTTGCGCGAGATGGACCTGTCGGGCGCGCGTCTGCGCGACGGCAGCTTTTTTCGCACCGATCTCACCGGCAGCGATCTTTCGGACACCGAGGCCTCGCGCTCCAAGTTTGTCAATTCGACCATGCCGGATGTGGTGTTGGACGGCGCTAAGCTCTACGAGGCCGACCTCACCAAGGCGGATCTGACCGGCGCCTCGATGGTCGGGGTGGACTTGCGCCGCGCCCGGCTGTTCCGGGCCAACCTGCGCGACGCCAATCTCACCGATGCCCGCCTCCAGGGCGCCGACCTGACCCGCGCCGACCTGTCCGGGGCGACCTGGACCGACGGCGAGCGGGTCTGCGCCGAGGGGTCCGTCGGCCGCTGCAACTGATCCCCCGAGCCGTCCTCGCCGTGCCGTGAGGTCGCCCGCAAACGCCCGCAGTTTCCTCCAATCTCCTGCAGTCTTTCAGGGCCTTTCGCGACGGCGCCGCAAGGCGTTTAATTCCAGGCATCCATGGAGTCGTCAGAGACAGCCCAAAGCCCGGCGCCGCCCCCGGGACCAGCTAGCGGTTTCAGAAACCTGCTGTCGCGCCTGCGCCGCAACAATCCGCTCATCCTGTCGGCCTTGGCAGTGGTGATCGGCGTGGCCGCGGGCGGGGCGGCGATCCTGTTCCGCTATGCCATCGACCTGACCCAGCGGGCGACCTTCGGGTTCGGCGGCGAGCGGGTCGCCACCTACGCCTCCGAGCTCGCCTGGTGGCATATCGTCCTGGTGCCCACGGCCGGCGGACTGGCCATCGGCCTTTTCGTCTATCGCTTCATGCCCAACCGGCGGCCCCAAGGCGTCCCCGACGTGATCGAGGCGAGCGCCTTCAAGGGCGGGCGCATGAATCTCCCCGACGGGCTGAAGGCGGCCCTGGTCAGCGCCACCTCGATCGGCGTCGGCGCCTCGGTCGGCCGCGAGGGGCCGGTGGTGCATCTGGGCGCCACCCTGGGCGCCTGGCTCGCCCAGCGGCTCAATCTCGGGCGCGGCTTGGCTCGCTCGCTGCTCGGCTGCGGCGTGGCGGCGGCGGTGGCGGCCTCCTTCAACGCGCCCATCGCCGGCACCATCTTCGCCCTCGAGGTGGTGGTCGGCCACTATGCCCTCTCCGCCTTCGCGCCCATCGTCATCGCCTCGGTCACCGGCGCTATCGTCAGCCGCATGCACTACGGCGACTTCCCGGCCTTCATCCTGCCGGAGCATTGGGTGATCGTCTCGTTCTGGGAGTTTCCGGCCTTCGCCCTGCTCGGCGTGGCCTGCGCGGCGGCGGCCATGGCCTTCATGCGCACCGTCATGATCGCCGAGCCGATCGTCGCCCGGCTGCCACTGCCGATCTGGGGCCGCCCGGCCGTGGCCGGCCTCGTCATCGGCCTGACGGCGCTGGCCTTCCCCCAGGTCCTGGGTGTCGGTTACGAGTCGATGGATTCCGCCCTCCAGGACCTCTATCCCCTGTGGCTGCTCCTGACCCTCATGGTGGTCAAGATCCTGGCCACCGCCCTCTGCGTGGTCTGCGGCTTCGGCGGCGGCGTCTTCTCCCCGAGCCTCTTCATCGGCGCCATGGTGGGCGGTGCCTTCGGCTTCGTCGCGACCGAGGTCTTTCCCGAGCTTTCCTCCGGCCACGGCGCCTACACCATGATCGGCATGGGCGCGGTGACCGGGGCGGTGCTCGGGGCGCCCTTCTCCACCATCCTCATCATCTTCGAGCTGACCGGCGGCTATGCGCTGACCATCGCCGTTATGATCGCCACGGTGATCGCCTCGACCATCACCCAGCAGGTGCACGGCTCGTCCTTCTTCCACCGGGTGCTCGAAAAGCGCGGCCTGTCGCTCGGCGAGGGCCAGGAGGTGAGCCTGCTCAAGGAGGCCCGGGTGCGCGGCATCACGGACTCCGGCTTCCTGTCGGTCGAGATCGACGCGCCCCTGGCGGAGGTCCGCGAGAGCCTCAAGCAGGCGCCCTGGGGTGAGCTCTTCGTGGTCGGTCCCGCCGGCCGCCTGGCCGGCATCATCACCCTCAACGAGATGGGCGAGGCGGCCTTCGACCACAGCCAGGACGAAGGCCGCACCGCTGCGGACGTGGTCCGCCCGGAGACCGCCCTGCTTGCCGAGGACGACGACATCATGACCGCGGTGAACCTGTTCAACGCCAGCCGAGAGGCGCACCTGCCGGTGGTGCGCGACCGCAAGTCCATGGCCCTGGTCGGCATCGCCCACGAGCACCGAGCCCTGACCAGCTATCACCAGGCAGTCATCCGCGCCCGTGCCGAGGAGAGGGGCGAGGACTGAGGGGCGCGCGGAGCTGCGGGCCCTTTCTAGTAGCTCGGGTCGAGTTTCAGATAGTCGTAGCGGTCGCCGGAGGTGATGGCGAGCTCCTGCACCCGGCCGCCGGTGAGTACCGTGACCGGCACCTCGACGCCCGGGTCGCCGAGGGCCCAGATCCGCTTGTAGAAGTCGGCCATGCCGTCGACCGGGCCGCCGCCGACGCCGAGGATGACGTCGTTGACCCGCAGGCCCGCCCGGTCCGCCGGCCCGCCGGGCGCCACCCGGTAGACGAAGAGGTGGCCGCGCACCTCCTCGGTGAAGACCCCCAGCCAGGGGCGGCGCGGGCCCTGGCTCTGGCCGTGCGCTTGCAGGTCGGCGAGGATCGGCTTCAAGGCGTCGATCGGCACGAACATGTTGCCGGCCAGGTGCATGCCGCCGTCGGCCGCGTCGGAGACGAAGAGGGAGCCGATGCCCAGTAGGCGCCCGTCCGAACCGATCAAGGCGGCGCCGCCGAAGCTCAGGTGCGGCGGCGCGGTGAAGATGGCGTCGGGCAGCAGGTATTCCCAATAGCCGGCGAACTCGCGGCGCGACACCACATAGGCCGCCGTCGCCTCGGGCGTCTGGGCG
>CALJXB010000425.1 GCA_937974415.1 uncultured Kiloniellales bacterium | reverse complement strand
CGTCGGCGCCGGCGATGCGGTGCTCGATGCGCCGCGCCTTGCCCTCGCCGAGCGGCACCCGCAGCGCCACCGAGCGGTTCTCGTAGCCCCAGCAGCGCCTGACCGGCGTGAAGACGTTGGGCTTGAAGCGGCGGTAGGAATTCACGTTGGGGCACAGCAGCGCCATGGACTCGGGCATGAGGTCGAGCACGCCGCCCATGGCGTGAAGCAGCTCTTGGCTTGCCGGCGCCTCGCCGCCGTCGAAGACGTTGCGGCCGGCTTCGTCGAGCAGGCTGACGTGAAGGTGGAGGCCGCTGCCGGTCAGCTCCGGGTAGGGCTTGGCCATGAAGGTCGCCTGCATGCCGTGGCGCCGGGCGACGCCCTTGACCGCCCGCTTGAACAGGACCGCGTGGTCGGCCGCCATGAGCGGGTCGTCCAGGTGCTGCAGGTTGATCTCGAACTGGCCCGGCGCGTATTCCGAGGAGATGGCGCCGCAGGGGATGTCCTGGGCGGCGCAGGCCTCGCCGACCTCCTGCAGGAAGCCGGCGTAGGCGTCCACGTCGTTCATGGCGTAGACCTGGGTCTCGGATTCCCGCGCCCCGGTCATTGGCGAGATCGGCGGCTGGGGCTGGCCGCCCGCGGCACGTTCACGGTCGACCAGGTAGAACTCGAGCTCGAAGGCGACCACCGGACGCAGCTTCAGTTCGGCGAGGCGCGCGAGCACCCGCGCCGCCACCGTGCGCGGCTCGAAGCGGAACGGGCTGCCGTCCTTCTCGTAGAAGCGCAGCATGACCTGGGCGGTTGGCACCTCGGCCCAGGGCACCGGCTTGAGGGTGGCCGGGTCGGCTCTGACCGGCGAATCGGGATCGCCGTCGGCGAAGCCGTAGCCCAAAGGGTCGCTGCATGAGCCGGAGGTATCGAGCAGAAACACCGAGCCCGGCACTGCCAGCGTCCCGGTCAGGAGCTTCTCCAGGTGGTCGATCGGATAGCGCTTGCCGCGGACCACGCCGGAAAGGTCGGCATAGATGGTGTCGACCCACTTGATGTCCGGATGGGCGGCGAGGAGTTGGGCGGCCTCCTTGGGCAGGCCCTTGGCAGATGTGCTGCTGTCGTTTTTCGGCATGGCTCCGGTATCGCCCGGCGGCGCCCGGCCGGTCAAGCCCTTCGGGCCGAAGGGCGCGCTCCAACCGGCCCCGACGCTATCGAATTAGGCGAACTCGACGACGGCGTCCACCTCGACCGCGACGCCGACCGGCAGGGAGCCGGCCGAGACCGCGGCGCGGGCGTGCTTGCCCTTGTCGCCGAAGACCTCGCCGATCAAGTCGGAGACGCCGTTGATGACCTGGGGCTGCCCGGTGAAGTCAGGTGTTGAGTTGACGAAGCCGCCGAGCTTGACCACCCGGGTCACCCGGTCGAGGTCGCCGCCCAGCGCCTGCTTGACCTGGGCGATGATGTTGATGCCGCAGAGCCGGGCCGCGGCCTGGCCGTCCTCGACGCTCAGCTCGCCGCCGACCTTGCCGACGTACTTGAACTCGCCGCCCACGACGGGCACCTGCCCGGAGACGAAGATGAGGTTGCCGGTCACCACGTAGGCCACGTAATTGGCCACCGGCACCGCCGGCTCCGGCAGCTCGATTCCCATTTCTTCCAGGCGCGCGTCGATCGCTCCAGCCATGTCCCTTGCCCTCCGGTTTTCGCCTTGCTGAACAGATTGCCGGTCTCTTATACCAAGTCTCGGCAATAATCACGCGTTTCGTAGGGCGCGGCAGTCGCCGGCCAAAAAGATCGGGGCGGTTGCCGCCGCCCCGAAGGTTGCAGGGAGAACAGAGACGTGTGTCGTCAGGAAGCCGAGGGCTTCCCGACCTTAATGGCCGCTCGTCATGAGCAGCCGCTGGTGGCGCCGCAGGTCGCGCATTTGAGGCACGTCCCGTTGCGCACCAGGGTGAAGTTGCCGCACTCGCCGCAAGAATCGCCTTCGTAGCCCTTGAGGCGCGCTTCGCGCACCCGCTCGAGGCGCAGACCGGCGAATTCCGTGTGGCTGCTTGCGGCAACGGTCTCGACGGCCAGGGCTTCGGCAAAGCCCGTTCGGCCGGCGAGGTCCTGGGCGCCGCCCACGCCGTTCGCGGCACCGTTTGCCGATGCGCGGACTTGGCTGTGGGCGCCACCGTCCAAGACCAGGAGCTGATTGCGGACGTAGCCGGTCGAGGTGACCCGGCGAACCGTCTCCGCCACCGCGTCGGTCCCGCTCGGGTCGAGGTCGCCCTCGGCGTTGCCGCGGCCGATGGAGTCGGGCAGCAGATCGCCCGGTTCGGCGTGGGCCAGGTCGTTGCGGCTCAGGTAGGAGACCGCCAGCTCCCGGAAGATGTAGTCGAGCACCGAGGTGGCCATCTTGATGGCGTCGTTGCCCTCGACCATGCCGGAGGGCTCGAAGCGGGTGAAGGTGAAGGCCTCCACGTATTCCTCCAGCGGCACGCCGTACTGCAGGCCGATGGAAATCGCGATGGCGAAGTTGTTCATCAGGCTGCGGAAGGC
>CALJXB010000424.1 GCA_937974415.1 uncultured Kiloniellales bacterium | reverse complement strand
TCTGGACGAGCTCACGAGCTAGGGCGGTTCTGTTTGGTCTCGGCACCGGCCCGCGCACAGCGACGCGAAGTACCTTAGCCGCCATCCAGCCCCAGCACGTCGGCCATGGTGTAGCGCCCGGCCGGCTTGTCGCGGCACCAGAGGGCGGCGCGGACCGCGCCGCGGGCGAAGATCTCGCGATTTCCGGCCTTGTGGGTCAGCTCCAGGCGCTCGCCCTCGGCGGCGAAGATGACGCTGTGCTCGCCCGGCACGTCGCCGCCGCGCAGGGTGGCGAAGCCGATGTCGCCGGCGCGCCGCGGCCCGGTCGCGCCGTCGCGCACCTTCTGCGCCACCGCGTCCAGCTCGACGCCGCGCCCCGATGCAGCTGCCCGGCCGAGGGCCAGGGCCGTGCCCGAGGGAGCGTCGACCTTGTGGCGATGGTGCATCTCGAGGATCTCGATGTCGGCCTCGGGGCCGAGGGCCGCACTCACCTGCTCGACCAGGGCCAGCAAGAGGTTCACCCCGAGGCTCATGTTCGCGGCCTGCATGACGGCCGTTTCGGCCGCCGCGGCGTCGAGGACGGCCTCGTGCTCGGCCCCCAGGCCCGTGGTGCCGACCACGTAGATTGTGCCTGTCTCTTTCGCCAGGCCGGCGTGCACCAGGAGGGCGGCCGGTGTGGTGAAGTCGATCACCGCGTCGGCCGCGGCGAAGAGGCCCGCCGGGTCGTCGCCGACCGGCAGGTCTTTTGCGCCGATTCCGGCGAGCGCGCCCAGGTCCCGTCCGATCGCCTCGGAGCCTTGGTATTCCGTGCCGCCGGCCAGGGCGCAGCCGGCTGTCTCCTCGGCCACGCGTGCGACCATACAGCCCATGCGCCCGGCTGCGCCGACGATGCCGATTTTCAGCGGTTCCATTGGAAGCCTCCCCTCCTCCGCCCCTTTAGCATGGCTTGCCAGATCCGCAAAGCCGACCCAAGCTGGCAGCCATGTCCCAAAGCCACACGAAGGGCCAGCCCGTACCCGACGGCGAAGGCTTCGCCGAGCTCTGGCCGACCCTGTTCCTGCGCCGCCGCCTGCCCGGCCACGAGGCGGCGAACGAGGCCTTGCTGGCAGTCATCGAAGACCTGGAAGCCGGCAACCGGGACCTGACGACCGACTATCGACAAACCAACCTCCTGGGGCTCGAGCACCCGGCCGCCGGCTGGCTCAAGGACTGCGTCAACAAGACGGCGATCGACTACCTCAAACGGGTCGGCCTCGCCTACCCGGTCGACTGGCGCCTCCAGGGCTGGGCCAACGTGAACCGGCGCGGCGACTATCACGATCCCCACAACCACCCCCACGCCTACTTGAGCGGCACCTATTACCTGCGGGTTCCCGAGCAGCCGGCGAGCCGAGAGACCCGCAATGACCTGCGCCCCGGCGCCATCTCCTTCTACGACCCGCGCGGCGCGGTCAATATGTCGGCGATCAAGGACGACCCGCAGATCGAGGCGGAATACACGGTCCTGCCGACAGCCGGCGATATCCTCCTGTGGCCCGCCTTCCTGTTCCACTTCGTGCACCCGAACCTGGCGGACGAGCCCAGGGTCAGCGTCTCCTTCAACCTGGTGCTCAAGTGGTCCGACGACTATCTGCCACGCCAGGACTAAGGCCCGAGCTGCCGAGCCTCGAAACACGGCGCCTCTTCTTGCGGCCGAGCCGTCCGGCGGATCTGGAGGACTTCCTCACCCTGGACACCGACCCGGCCGTTGCGCGCTTCATCTGGGGCGAGCCGCCGGACCCGGTGGAGCGCCGCACGGAGCTCGAGAAGAGGCTGCGCCCCGAAAACCCGAGGCCCGGCGGCTCCTGGACCGTCGTCGACAGGGCCACGTCCGATTTCCTCGGCTGGTGTGGGCTCATGCCGCTAGAGGAGACGGGCCTGATCGAGATCGGCTACCGCTACCTGCCTAAGGCCTGGGGCCGCGGAATCGCCACCGAGGCGGCGGCCCGAGTGCTCGACCACGGCTTTCGCGCCTTCGAGTTCGACCCCATCGTGGCGGTCAGCCACCTGGAAAACCTGGCCTCGCAACGAGTCTTGCAGAAGATCGGCCTCGAACGCCGCGCCGACGCGGTTCACTACGGCCAAACGGTGGCGGTCTTCAGCCTGAGCCGCGCGGACTATATCCTGTCGGGAACCGAGGCGGACGACGGACTGTCGTGCACCCCTACTCGGTCAAGTCCTCCCAGAATTCCTTCACCTTAGTGAAGAAACCCTCGGACTGGGGGCTGGTCTTGCCGGACTTGCCGGCACTCTCGAACTCGCGCAGCAGCTCCTGCTGTTTTTTCGTCAGGCTGACCGGCGTTTCGACGGCGATCTGGATGTACATGTCGCCGCGCGTATTGGAGCGCAGCACCGTCATGCCCCGGCTCTTGAGGCGGTACTGTTGGCCGGTCTGGGCGCCGGGCGAGATCTTCACCCGGGCACGCTTGCCGTCGATGGTCGGCACCTCGATGTTGCCGCCGAGGGCGGCTGTGGTCATGGGCAGCGGCACGTGGCAGTAGATGCTGGCGCCGTCGCGCTGGAAGAAGCGGTGGGGCTTGATGGCGAGGAAGATGTAGAGGTCGCCCGGCGGCGCGCCGCGCAAGCCCGCCTCGCCTTCGCCGGCCAGACGGATGCGCGAGCCGTCCTCGACGCCAAGCGGAATGTTGACCTGCAGGGTCTTTTCCTTCTGAACCCGACCCGCGCCGCTGCACGTACGGCACGGCTTTTCGATCACCCGCCCGGCGCCGCCACAGGCCGCACAGGTACGCTCGATGGTGAAAAAGCCCTGTTGGGCGCGCACCCGCCCGCGCCCGCCGCACGTCTGGCAGGCGACGGGACTCGTTCCTTTTTCGCCGCCGCTGCCGTCGCAGTCTTCGCAAAGCACGCTGCTCGGCACGCGAATTTGGGTGGTCTTGCCCTGGAATGCTTCCTCCAGGGTGATCTCCAAGTTGTAACGCAGGTCCGCCCCGCGGCGCTGACCGCCGGAGCGGCGGCCGCCCATGAATTCGCCGAACATCTCGTCGAAGATGTCGGCGAATCCGCCGGTGAAGTTGAAGCCGCCGGGCCCGGTCGGCCCCGGGCCGCCGTCGAAGGCGGCATGGCCGAAGCGGTCGTAGGCGGCCCGCTTCTCCTCGTCCCTCAGGACCTCGTAGGCCTCGCTGATTTCCTTGAACTTATGCTCGGCCGAGGCGTCTCCCGGATTGCGGTCCGGGTGATACTGCATGGCCCATTTCCGATAGGCCCGCTTGACCTCGTCCTTATTGGCCGAACGGCCGACGCCCAGGGTCTCGTAATAATCCTGTTTGGCCATCAATGAGCCCGCCGCCTTCGATCAACACCGTCTCGATTGGACGGGGCACCGCCGGGCAGCCATCGGGCTCCTCTGCAATTCCACGCCCCGCCCATTGCCGGCCGGCAATCAGGCCGTCTTGTCCCTGCGGTCGTCGTCGACTTCCTCGAAGTCGGCATCGACCACCTTTTCGTCGTCGGACGAGGGCGGCGCCTCGCCGTCGCCCGGGTCGGACCGGGCGTCCTGTTCGGCTTCCGCCTGCTGCGCCGCGTACATGGCTTCGCCGAGTTTCATGGAGGCCTGGGCGAGGGCTTCCGACTTGCCGCGGATGCCCTCCAGATCCTCGGTCGCCAGCGCAGCCCGGAGCTCCTCGACCGCGTTGGTGATCGACGCCTTCTCGGCGTCGTCGACCTTGTCGCCCGCGTCCGCCAAGGTCTTTTCCGTGGCGTGAATGAGCGCCTCGCCCTGGTTCCGGGCTTCCACCAGCTCGCGGCGCTTCTTGTCCTCCTCCGCGTGCTCCTCGGCCTCCTTGACCATGCGGTTGATGTCGTCGTCGGCGAGGCCGCCGGACGCCTGAATGCGGATCGCCTGTTCCTTGTTGGTGGCCTTGTCTTTGGCCGAGACGTTGACGATGCCGTTGGCGTCGATGTCGAAGGTCACCTCGATCTGGGGCACGCCGCGCGGCGCGGAGGGAATTCCGACCAGGTCGAACTGGCCGAGCAGCTTGTTGTCGGCCGCCATCTCGCGCTCGCCCTGGGCGACCCGGATGGTCACCGCGGTCTGATTGTCCTCGGCGGTGGAGAAGACCTGGCTCTTCTTCGTGGGGATGGTGGTGTTGCGATCGATCAGACGGGTAAAGACGCCGCCTAGGGTCTCGATGCCGAGCGACAGAGGCGTCACGTCGAGCAACAGCACGTCCTTGACCTCGCCCTTGAGGACGCCGGCCTGGATCGCCGCGCCCATGGCCACAACCTCGTCCGGGTTGACGCCGCGGTGCGGTTCCTTGCCGAAGAAAGCCTTCACGGACTCGATCACCTTGGGCATGCGAGTCATTCCGCCGACCATGATGACGTCGTCGACTTCGCCGGCCGACAGCCCCGCGTCCTTGATGGCGGCCTTCACCGGACCCATGGTCTTGGCGACCAGATCCTCGACCAGGGCTTCGAGCTTGGCCCGCGATACCTTCATGTTGAGATGCTTGGGGCCGCTTTGATCGGCCGTGATGAAGGGCAGATTGACCTCGGTCTCCATGGCTGACGAAAGCTCGATCTTGGCCTTCTCGGCCGCCTCCTTGAGGCGCTGCAAGGCGAGCTTGTCTTGGCGCAGGTTGATCCCCTGCTCCTTCTTGAACTCGTCGGCGAGATAGTCGATGACGCGCTTGTCGAAATCCTCGCCGCCGAGGAAGGTGTCGCCGTTGGTCGACTTGACCTCGAACACTCCGTCGCCGATCTCCAGCACCGAGATGTCGAAGGTGCCGCCGCCCAGATCGTAGACCGCGATGATGCCGCTGCCCTTCTT
>CALJXB010000423.1 GCA_937974415.1 uncultured Kiloniellales bacterium | reverse complement strand
AGTTTCTTGACCTCGTCTTGGGCGCTTACGAGGTCGTCATTGAGTTTTTTGGTTTCCTGCTTGCTCCGGGCAAAGCCTTGTTCCACGGCGTTGAGAAGGTCGGTGAGGCGCTCACCATAATTGCTTTCCTGCTCGGCGAGCTGGCCGATCTTCTGGCCGACCGCTTCCACCCGCTGTTTGAGGTCCGAAATTTCGCTCATGAGGCGACGTCCTTTGGTGCTGCGTGTCCGGCCTTCGTTGCCCCGATGCCGTAACCGTGAGTGTGCAACGGCTTGGCCGAGTCAGGCAAGCCGCCGGTTGGGATTAGCTATCGCCGAGCGCATCTTGGCCCGTGATGAGCGTCCATCCTACCAGATCTTTCAGAACGCTGCCGAGGGCTTCGTCGTAGGCGACGATGATGTCCTCCAAGGTATCCGCCTTGGCCTCGGCCGCGGCCTCGAAGCTCTCGGAGCCGATGATGGTCCGCCTGGGCATTTGCACCAGCTTGGCGTTGATGGCGACCCGCACGCTGGGCAGGGCGCCGTGGAAGTATTCGGCCTGAAACTCGCGCAGCTCCGATTTAAGGATGTAATCGGCGCGCAGACCGACCGATTCGCGCCCGACCGCCACGATGCGCCCGGAATTCTCGAAGGATTCAATCATCAGGGTCTGAACCATCAAGGGCGCCCGGTCGGTCCAGCTGGAGCGGGCATAGTATTCCAGCTGGGTGGGGGTCATCTGCAAGGCGACGCGGGTGGTGCTGAGGCCGGCGTCCGCGACCGGGATCTCCAGGACCAATTGCCAATCGACGACCGGCAGGTCCTCGCTGAAGGTGCTCTTCGGCGTCAGCCGATAGAGCGCGGGCGGCGGGCCCTGACCGGGCACCGACAGCTCGCAGCCCACCAGCACCAGCCCGAGCGGCACGATGAGCGCCGAAGCGATGATCGCGCGGCGCCGCGGGTCGTTAGGGTTTTCCTGCTTCATAGCCTCTCTGTTGATCTCCGAACAGGAACCGGGCGGGATCGCGCTCCACTTCGGTGGTCACCCTGTTGAGCCCGGACAAGAGTGCGCGGGCTTCGATCAGCAGGGTGTTCAGATCGTAAAGGCCGCCGGCGGTGAAGTCGCGGAAGGGTTCGCGGTTTTCCGCGACCATGGCCTGGATCTCTTCCGTCATCTTGGTGAAGGCGGCGGCCGAGCCACGCATATCGTCCAACAGAACCTTGACGGCCTCGGCGCTGCTGCCGACCGATTGGTCGAGCGAGGCGGTCAGCTGCTCGACGGCCGTCACGGCGTCGTCGGCGCGGTCGGCGAGCCGAGCGCTATCCTCGCGGACCTGAGTGACCAGCAGCTCGAAGGTGGCCGCCGTGCGATTGAGCGCTGCCATGGTCTCGCCGGTCTGGTCGATCAGCTGGCCGATTTCGTCGCCGCGCCCGGCCAGAACGCCGGTCAGGGTGTTCAGGTTGGCGAGCGTGGCTTCCAGATTGGCCCGGTTTTCTTCGCTGAGGAACGCCGTCGCTTGGGCCATCAGGATGGTGGCGCTGGCAAGCAGCTCCGGCGCCCCTTCGAGCACTTGCTGCAGGCCGGAGGTTTCCGAGGCGATCATGGCATGCTTCTGGCCCGCCTCGGGAACGAGCGGAGGCGAATCTGGGGAACCGCCCTTCAGAAGGACATAGCGGGCACCGGTCAAGCCTTCGATTTCGAGGCTGGCGCGGGTGTCCTGGCGCACCGGTGTAGCGGCATCGACCTCGATGGTCACGAGGACTTGGCCGGGGTCCTCGGGATCGAGCCGAATATGGATGACCTCGCCGACGCGCACGCCGCTGAAGCGCACCGGGCCGCCTTCGTTGAGGCCCGTGATCGTGCCGGTAAAATGGACGTCGTAGCGCGCGAACTCCGTATCGAACTGCAGTTTGGCGAACCACAGGACGAAGGCGGCCAAGCCGGCCAGGAGCAGCAGCACGAAGCCGCCCACGAGCACGTAGTTGGCGCGCGTCTCCATGGCTCAGGCGTCCTCCCTCTCGCCGCCCACGTTCAAGGTGTCCGCCTTCGAAACCCCTAGGCCCCCCGCATGAGCCTCCCCGTGTCGGAGACGCCGTTCGCCGCTCGCCGATGCCGCCCGCCCGCGCGGCCCCCGGAAATAGTCCTGGATCCAGGCATCGGGCAGCTGCATCAGCTCGTCGATGGTGCCGACCTTAACACGTTTGTCGATCAGTACCGAGATCCGGTCGCAGATGGCGTGGAGGCTGTCGAGATCGTGGGTCACCATGACGAGGGTGAGGCCGAGCGCCCGGGACAGCTCTTGGACAAGCCCATCGAACTTGTTGGCGCCGATGGGATCGAGCCCGGCGGTCGGTTCGTCGAGGAACAGGATCTCGGGGTCGAGCGCCAGGGCGCGGGCCAGCCCGGCGCGCTTGCGCATGCCGCCGGAGAGCTCGGCCGGGTACTTGTTGGCGGCGTCCGGTGGCAGGCCCACCAGGCCGATCTTGAGACCGGCGATCTGGCGGCGCATCTGCGGCCTGAGGCGGGTGTGTTCGCGCAAGGGGACCTCGATGTTCTGCTCGACCGTCAGCGATGAGAAGAGGGCGCCGTCCTGGAACAGGACGCCCCAGCGCCGCTGCATGGCTCGCACGTCGGCCGGCCTGAGGCGCCCGGTGTCCTGCCCCAACACGGCGATCCGCCCGGCTGCCGGCTTGATCAGGCCGATGATCGTCCGCAGGAGCACCGATTTGCCGGTCCCCGAGCCGCCGACCACGCCCATGATCTCGCCGGGTTCGACCTGAAAATCGAGGTCGTCGTGAATGACCTGGGGGCCGAACTGGGTGCGCAGGCCGCGCACCTCGATGGCCGGAGGCGGGGCCGTCAGGCCGTCGGGCGTCGCTTCGGGAGCCGTATCGGTAGCCGCGTTCATCAGATGCCCAGGATGGAAAAGATGATGGAAAAGAGCGCGTCGAGCACGATCACCAGAAAGATCGCCTCGACCACCGCGGCGGTGGTTCGCTGACCCACCGATTCGGCGCTGATCGACACCTTGAAGCCTTCGTAGCAGCCGACCACGGCGATAATGAAGGCGAAGACCGGCGCCTTGATGAGGCCGACCCAGAACGACCACACCGGCACCCCGACGTTGAACTGCCGGGCGAATTGGAAGAACGAGATGTCGAGCGCCCAGTTGGCCATCACCGCGCCGCCGAGCAGGCCCATGATATCGGCGTAGAAGGTGAGCAGCGGCAACACCAAGATCAGCGCCAGCACCCGCGGCAGCACCAGGACCTCCATGGGGTCGAGGCCGATGGTGCGCATGGCATCGATCTCCTCGTTGACCTTCATGGTGCCGATCTGGGCCGTGAAGGCCGAGCCGGAGCGCCCGGCCACGACGATCGCCGTCAGCATGATCGCCATCTCGCGCAGGACGCCGACCCCGACCAGGTTCACGGTGAAGATCTCGGCTCCGAACTTCTTGAGCTGATCGGCGCCCTGATAGGCCAGCACCACGCCGATCAGGAACGAGATCAGGCCGACGATCGGCATGGCGTTGAGGCCCGTCCGCTCCATCTGGTTGATCAGCGCCGTCCAGCGGATCCGGCCGGGGCGAAGCAGCGAGCGGACGAGGACGACTACCGTATGCCCGAGGAAATTGGTCAGGCTGAGGGCCTCGTCGAGCACGAAGTAGGTCGAGCGGCCGGTCCGCTCCATGAGGGTCGTCAGCGCACTCCTGGCCGGCGGCGGCGGCGGGCAGTCGAGGTCGTGGCTGCGCACCGTTTCGATCAGACCGCGGTGGGTCTCGAGGCCGCCGCTCAGTTCGACCTCCAGGCCGCGGGCGGCGAGCTGCTTGGTCGTGCGATGCACCAGCAAGGCGCCCGCGGTGTCGAAGGCCTCGAGGCCCGCGAGGTCGATGCGCGCAGACCGCGCGCCGTTCGGTACCAGGCCGTCGAGCGCGACGTCCTGAGCCGCGACCGTCATCGTGGTCCAGGGCCCGGCCAGTTCGAGCACGAGGCAGTCGGCGTCCTGGCGCCGGGCGAGGCGCGCCCCGGCCCGGGTGCCCGAAGCGACCGAACGGCTGGCGGCGCCACGCGGCCGGCTGTCGCGGGCGCCATGACGGACTTCCGCAGGCTTAAAAGGGTTCGGCATGGGTGCACCTTAAGAAGATGCTCTAAGTGTAACGGAAGTAAGGGCGCAGAAAAACTCGCCGTTCAGCGGCCCTCGCTCGGCCGCCCATCGCCGCTCGCGCCTTCGCCCCAATAGTCCCCCCAAAAGTCCCAGGCCGCTTTCAGCTCCGCGTCGTGACAGGCGGCGGCCTCGGCGCCGCGGTCGCTGCCGCGATAGCGGCCCAAGCCCTGCAGGAGCTGGAAGAAGCCCCGCCCCGGGATACCGTTCTGAGCCCGGCTGACCGCGCTGGCGGCGATGAGCGGCCGGCCGGCGGCATGATCCTCGCGGACCAGGTCTTCGAGCAGCAGGGTCAGGCTGTGGATACGATGGGGCGGCGGCACGCCCGCCAGGTCGGCCAGCTCGTGATAGGTCGCTGTCCGCCGTTCGGCCGCCAGCCGCAACAAGCACGTGCGAAGGGTGCGACGACTATCGTCCATCATTCGGACATCAGGATTGGCCCTGCTTCGCGGGCGGTTGAGCCGCGTGAAGCCAGGGTATAGTTTGCCACGAAGACGGTTATCCGGGGCAAGAGGCTGAGAGACTGACGATGGAAACGATCAATCATTTTATCGGCGGCCAGGTGGTCGAGGGCGCCAGCGGGCGCCATGGCGATGTCTTCAATCCGGCCTTGGGCGAGCTGATCCGGCGGGTCGCCTTCGCCGACGAGGGCGAGCTCGATGCCGCGGTCGGCGCGGCGAACGCTGCGTTTCCCGCTTGGGCCGCGACGCCGCCGCTTCGGCGCGCGCGGGTCATGTTCCGCCTCAAGGGCCTCATCGAGCAGCACATGGACGAGCTGGCGTCCGCGATCACCGAAGAACACGGCAAGACGGTGGACGACGCCAAGGGCTCGATCACCCGCGGCTTGGAGGTGGTCGAGTTCGCCTGCGGCATTCCCCATCTCCTCAAGGGCGAGTTTTCCGAGGACGTCGGCAGCGGCGTCGACAGCTATTCCGTGCGCCAGCCCCTCGGCGTGGTGGCCGGCATCACCCCGTTCAACTTCCCGGCCATGATTCCGCTGTGGATGTCGCCCCTCGCGATCGCCTGCGGCAATTGTTTCATCTTGAAGCCCTCGGAAAAGGACCCCTCCTTCTCCCTGCGCCTGGCGGACCTCTACAAGCAGGCCGGCCTTCCCGACGGCGTGTTTAACGTGGTCCAGGGCGACAAGGTGGCGGTCAACGCGATCCTCGCCCACCCCGGCATCCAGGCGGTCAGCTTCGTCGGCTCGACGCCGATCGCCGAATACATCTACCACACCGGCTGCGCCAACAATAAGCGGGTCCAGGCGCTGGGCGGCGCCAAGAACCACATGGTGGTGCTGCCCGACGCCGACATGGACCAGGCGAGCGACGCCATCATGGGCGCCGCTTACGGCTCGGCCGGAGAGCGCTGCATGGCGATCTCCGTGGCCGTGGCGGTCGGCGACCAGGTGGCCGATACCCTGATCGACAAGCTCTCGCCCCGGGTCCGCGCCCTCAAGGTGGGGCCGGGCAACGACCCGGAGACCGAGATGGGTCCGCTCAACACCAAGGAGCACTTCGACAAGGTGATGGGCTTCATCGACCAGGGCGTCAAGGAAGGCGCGGAGCTGGTGGTCGACGGCCGGGGCCTGAACCTGCAGGGCTACGAGAACGGCTATTTCATGGGCGGCTCGATCTTCGACCGGGTCACCACGGACATGGAAATCTATCAAAAGGAAATCTTCGGGCCGGTGCTCTCGGTGGTGCGGGCGGACGACTACGGCGCGGCCCTCCAGATGGTCAACGACCACGAATTCGGCAACGGCACGGCCATCTTCACCCGCGACGGCGATGCCGCCCGGCATTTCGCCAACAGCACCAAGATCGGCATGGTCGGGATCAACGTGCCGATCCCGGTGCCCATGGCCTTCCACAGCTTCGGCGGCTGGAAGCGCTCGCTGTTCGGCGACCATCACATGCACGGGCCCGAGGGCGTGCGCTTCTATACCAAGCTGAAGACCATGACGGCGCGCTGGCCGACCGGC
>CALJXB010000422.1 GCA_937974415.1 uncultured Kiloniellales bacterium | reverse complement strand
ATAGTCGGAGATCTCGTCGCTCGGCGAGGTCCAGTCGGCGCGCATGCGGATGACCCCGAGGGCCTCGAAGTCCTCGGTCACGGCGTCCGTGTCGATCACATTCGACTTGTTGAACTTACAGGTCAGGCACCAATCCGCCGTTACGTCGACGAAGACCACCTCGCCGGCGGCCACCCGGCGCGCGATCTCGCCCTGGTCGAAGGCGACCCAGCCGTCGCCGGCCCCGGCGTTGGCAGCCCGCTCGCCGGGACCGAAGCCGGCCGGCAGGACCAGAACGGCCATAGCCAGGAGCGTTGCCAGGGCCGGGCCGAGCCAACGTTTCAAATGCCTACGAAGCGCGAGGACCGCGCCCAGAAGCAGCAGCAGCGCGCCGGCCAGGATCGCCGCCGTCAGGGAAACCTGGTCCACCAGCACGCTCAGCAGCCAGACCGCCGTGCCGGCCAACGCGAGCCCGAGGATGCGCCGCAAGGTCACCATCCAGGGGCCGGGCCGGGGCAGGCGCGTGGCCAAGCCAGGAGCGGCAGCGACAGCGAGATAGGGCAGCGCCAGGCCAACCCCCAGGGCCGCGAAGATCATCAGGATCTCGCCGGCCCCGCGGGCGAAGGCGAAGCCAACCGCGGTGCCCAGGAAGGGGGCCGAACAGGGGGTTGCCAACAGGGTGGCGAAGGCGCCGGTCGAGAAGTGCCCGACCAAACCATGCCCCTGCCCCTCGCCAGCCACGTCGGCAAGCGCCCGCGGCAGGGGAATCTCGAAGAATCCGAACAGGTTACAGGCAAACAGAGTGAGCAGCACGGCCATCGCCGTGAGGAAAAGCGGCTGCTGGAACTGGATGCCCCAGCCGACCGCCATGCCGCCGGACTTGAGGGCGATGGCGAGGCCCGCCAGCACCATGAAGGAAAAGAGGATTCCCGCCGCCGAGGCCAGGAAGCTGATCCGCACCTCCTTGCGGTCCCGGCCGCCCTGCTTGACCACCGACAGCAGCTTGATCGACAGCACCGGCAGGACGCAGGGCATGAGGTTGAGAATCAAACCGCCGAGCACGGCCAAGGCCAAGATCTGCAGGAGCGTCGCGGCATCGGCTGCGGCGGGGCTCGCCATGCCGGGCGCAAAGCGGGTGATGGCGGCCTGCTCCATGCCGCGCCGGCCGTCGGTCAGGGTGAGCGTGACCATCTTGCCCTCGAGCACGCCCTCGGCCAACAGCCCGCGCTCGCTCTCGACCCGCAGCACGGCTTCCTGGCGGTCCTCGGAAAATTCCACCGCCGGCGCCGCGAAGAGGTAGCCCGGCGGGCCTTCCACCAGGAGATCCGGCGCCTCGAAAGGAATCTCGGAGCGCGCCACCACCTCGAGAGCCGGCGCCGAGGGATCGCCGACCAAGAGCGCGCGGTCGAGGGCGAGGCCGGCAGACTGGCCGTCGCCGGGCACCAGGCGCTCGGCCTGGGAGATCAGAAAGCCCTCGGCCCCCGGCGGGATGCCGCCGGCCGGCAGGTCCAGCGCGAGCTTGCCGTCGTGAGGGATGCAGATGTCCGAGCAAATCAGATAGCTGAGCTGCGCCTCGAGGCGCACCGGACGGCCGGCATCCTGGGCGCGGGCCAGGACCGGCAAGACCACCTCGCCGTCGTAGCCGAAGGTGTCCAGGCCGAACAGGGTGAAGCGGTGCGGCACCGGCCAGCGCATCTCGGCCGACGCGAGATTTTGCGACGCGGACCAGTCGAGCACCGGTGGGATTCCGGCCTCGCCCGGAGTGCGCCAGTAGATCTTCCAGCCCGGCTCGAGGCTGAACTGAAGGCCGAGGCGCAGCTCGTCGCCCGCCTGTCCATCCGCCTGCCCGCCCGAGGGCCCGCCGCCGGCCGCGATCAGGCGCACGCGGGCCTGCTCGTGGTCGAGCCAGTCCGTCGACAACGCAGCCGCCGGCCCCGACCCCAGCCCGGCCCCCAGGACCATGAAAACCGACGCCAGGATTGCCCCGGCCAGACTTCGCATGGTCCGTTCCACTCCAAAGACTTGCTTGGTCATGCGCACAAGATTAGTTAACCTGAAAGTCATCTAATATATAGTAACCTATAGGCAACTTCAGGACCTCACATTCGCGTGTTGTCCGCCGCTCCAGCCGGCCTGCCCGTCCAAGTCGGGCAGGCGCGATTAAGGGGCCGAAAGGGACCGCTCCGGCGGCGAATCGGCGAATTGAAGGGACAGGATGTTCGCCGGGTTGAGCCGCGACGCACGAACGCCATGAACGACCAAGACGACGGATACCTCACCGGCCAACTGCTGATCGCCATGCCCAGCATGGCCGATCCGCGCTTCGCCAGGACCGTGGTCTACATCTGCGCCCACAACGAAGAAGGCGCCATGGGCTTGGTCGTCAATCGCCTGATCGGCTCGATCACCTTTCCGGACCTCCTGGAGCAGCTCGGCATCGAGAGCGCCGGCCTCGGCCGGGACATCGAGGTGCACTTCGGCGGGCCGGTCGAATCCGGCCGCGGCTTCGTGCTTCATTCCGCCGAATACGAGCAGGACGGGACCCTCAAGGTCAGCGACATGATGTCGCTGACCGCCACCATCGATATCCTGCGCGACATTGCCGGCGGCGGCGGCCCGCGCCGCAGCATGCTGGCCTTGGGCTACGCCGGCTGGGGACCGGGGCAGCTCGATTCGGAGATCCAGGCCAACGGCTGGCTCAACGTCGAGGCTGACGAGGCCCTGGTGTTCGATCCTAATCTCGACGGCAAGTGGGAACAGGCCATCTCCAAGCTCGGCATCGACCCCTCCATGCTCTCCGGCGACGCCGGCCACGCCTAATCTAAATCCAATCGAAATCAGAGCGTGCTGCCGCGCTTACCGGCGCAGCCGCGGGTCGTCCTGGAGCACCGCGAAGAGGCGGTGGTCCTGCCAGCGCCCGTTGATCCGCAGGTATTGCCGCGAGTAGCCCTCTTCCGTGAAGCCGATCTTGCGGAGCAGGGCTTGGCTGGCCTCGTTGTCCGGCAGGCACGCGGCCTCGATGCGGTGCAGCGCCAGGCGGTCGAAGGCGAAGTCGAGGACCGCGGTCAGCCCGTCGGTCATGAAGCCCTGGCGCGCGAAGCATTCGCCGACCCAATAGCCCAGGCTGGCGCACTGGGCCACGCCGCGGCGCACGTTGCTCAAGGTGACGCCGCCGAGCAGGGCGTCGTCCTCGGCGCGGAACATCAGGAAGCTGTAACCGGTGCCCCTTTGCCACTCGGCCTCGTGGCTCCTGAGGCGCCTACGGAACGCCGCCCGACCCAAGGCGTCGCTGCTCCAGGACGGCTCCCAGGGGATCAAGAAACTGCGGCTAACGTCGCGCAAGTTGGCCCAGGCCCGCCAATCGCTCTGGCGCGCCGGGCGCAGATAGACGCGGCCGTGCTTGAGGCGTGGCCCGCGCATGGCGCTGGAACGAAACGGCAGTTGCATCACTCGGCTCAACCGGGACCGTCGCTCAGGCGGCCGCGTAGGCTTTCGAAGGACTCGACGCCGGCGGTCGGGCCGATCACGGCCAGACTCGGCTCCGCGCTCCTCATGCGCACGAGGACTCGCCCGAGCCCCGCGCAGTCGACGGCCTCGATGCGCTGGATGATTTCCTCCAGCGGCAGCGGGCGTCCGTAGACCAGCAACTGCTGGGCCAAATGCTCGCAGCGCGACAAGCTGCTTTCGCGGCTCATCAGCACGCTGGACCGGAGCTGCGCCCGGGCCCGCGCCAGCTCCTCCTCGCCGAGGTCCGAGGGCAGCTTGGCGAGCTCCGCCGCCACCACCGAAAGCAGCTCGGTGGCGTCCTCCTGGCTGGTCCCGGCATAGACGCCGAACAGCCCGCCGTCGTCGTAGGCCGAGACGAAGGAATAGATCGCGTAGGCCAGCCCGCGCTCCTCGCGCACCTCCTGGAACAGGCGCGAGGACATGCCGCCGCCCAAC
>CALJXB010000421.1 GCA_937974415.1 uncultured Kiloniellales bacterium | reverse complement strand
CCATATACGACGGCCTAGTGCCAGGCCAATCGGTGGAAGAGATCATCCAACCGGAGTTCGCCCAGCCAGACACCACCTACTTCTATGAAAACCACTGGATCGCTTCGTTGGATGGCCAGATCGCTGGAGGGCTTCACGCCTATCCCTGGGACGACATGGCGGACGATCCGCCGAACCCGTTGGTACCGGAAGAGCGCCATGCGATTGACGAGCCCTTCCAACGCCTCACGGCACCCGGCACCTTTTACATACATGCGCTCGCGGTTTATCCCGAATTTGGCCGGAGGGGCATTGGCTCCAGCTTACTGTCGTTGGCGTGCGATCAAGCTGTCGAAAAAGGTTTTTCAGACCTTAGTCTGTTTGTATTTGCGCAAAATGCAGGGGCCGTCGCGCTTTACGAGAAGCACGGCTACAAGGTGGCAGGCCGAAGCCCAGTCGTTGAACATCCGCTTCTACGATATACGGGCGACGTTCTCATCATGACCTGTCCGGTATGAACGCTTAGAATACGGCACGCCGCCGCCAATATCCGCTTCGGGTCAATCACGGACCTCCCCGATACCCGCCTGCAACGTCAGCTGTTGAGCGGTAAGCAGACGTAGCCCGAGCAAATGCCGACATCCCGATTTGAAAGTCGGCTATAGGGGGCAAAGCGGACCTTCTCGGTTGGCCCTCGAAACTTCGGTTTATAACCATTTCCGGACACTGTCCGTCTACCGAGGCTTGCCTCACAGTGGCACGACGACGCCCCTAAGAGTTCCGTCTACAACACACTTGACGCTTTGATTCATCTCAAGTCTGGTCTGCGTCGACGTGATATATTTTTCATTAACTCCAGAAGGAGGGAAAAATGTCGCTTGGACACGTCTTTAGTTCTGTCGCCGTCGCAGGCGTTTTGTTGATTGGTTATGCCGCACACGCCCAGGAAGCAGTCCTGGGCAAGAATGAATTTGAAGCACGCTGCTCGGTTTGCCATGGCGTCACCGGCGCCGGTGACGGGTTAGTCGGCGAGCTCTTTGCGCAAAAGCCGAAGAACCTGCGGGTTCTGGCGAAGGAGAACGGCGGCATCTTTCCTTTTGACGAAGTTCGCGCCGCAATCGACGGGCGCCGCAGGGTGATCGCGCATGGATCGAGCGAGATGCCGATCTGGGGTGACTATTTGATGGCGGAGGCGCTGGAAGGCCGCTTCATCCGACCCAATGACGCGCGACTCGTGGTTGAGGCACGGATCAGCGCTTTGACGCAGTACATCCACTCACTTCAGGCTGATTAGGTGATCACAACCGGCCGTCCTGCCCTGGGGCGGTCGTGCCGACTTGCTGGTCGACCGGGCGTTGGCGAGCGCGCGCCTCGCCATATCTGTCGATGTCATAGAAGGGCTCGAAACAGTCCTTTGTTAAAGCGCCGCAATTGACCGCTCGGGGTCATCTTCTGCCTTTCCGAGGCTGCGGCCCGGGCGTCCGCTATCGCGGGCAAGGCGGACATAATCAGTTCGAAAGCGGACGTAGCGGGTATAAGCTCGGCAGGATTTCAAACTGAGACACTACTCCGGCCCGTGGCCCCTTGTGGCGGAGCCGGACCTTATGTTAAGCGGATGCTCGTAACCGGATGATCGGAGACGGGCATGGCCTGCGGAACCCTTTGGCGACGACGACGATATGCTGCGCGCACCAGGCGCGCCGGCGCGTCTCGCCGCGCCGTTCCGCAGGGTCTCGGAGGCATCTGACCGGTTCCGGGAACGAGGGACGGCCGCAATGGGCGAAGGCTTCGGCGCAGCGCGACACGCCGAGCCGCCCGCATAGTCAACCTCCGGCGGCCTTCCGAGATCCCAAGCGAGCCGAGACTCTCATGCCAGCCTCATCAAGCCACGACATCCGGCCCCAGCGGCCGCACGACCTCGCCCTCCTCGACCCACTGCTCGACCGGACCTTCGGCCCCGACCGCCAGGCGCGCACCGTCTACCGGCTGCGCGAGGGCGTGGCGCCGGTGGCGGAACTCTGCTTTGCCGCGGTCGACCGCCATGACCAGGTGCTGGCCTCCCTGCGCTTCTGGCCGATCCGCATCGCGGCTATCCCGGCGATCCTGCTGGGCCCGCTGGCAGTGGAGCCGGTCCTGCAGGGCCGCGGCATGGGCCGCGCCCTGGTGGCACATGGTCTGGCCGAGGCGCGGGCGCACGGCCACCGAATCTGCGTCGTCGTCGGCGAGCCGGAGTACTACCGGCCCTTCGGCTTCGTCAACGCGCCCTCGCGGGGCCTGAAGCTTCCTGGGCCGGTCGACCCGCGCCGCTTTCAGGTGGCCGAGCTGGAGCCGGGGGCGTTCGCCGTCCTGGGCGGCCTGGAGGGCCACATCGGCCGCGCCGAGGAGGGATCCGAAACAGCGGCGCCGGTGTCTGTGTCTTAGTTGCTGGGCCCACCTCCCCACCCGACCACCCCTAGCTTACGATGCCGTGGGTGATCGGGTGGGGAAGTGGGCCCGGCAAGATCGCGCTAGCGGCCTTCGCGCAGCCAGGCGGCGACGGCGGTGCCCAGGGCCAAGAGCAGGACCAGGATCGCCGGCAGGACCGGGACCTGGCTTATGCCCGTCACCAGATAGGCGCCGTTGGCCTGCACGCCGAGCCAGCCGCGGCCGTGACGGTCGCGCCCGGGTTTCACCTTGCGCAGCTCCGGCAGCCTGCTCTCGCCCACACGCGCCACACCGCCCTGGCTCGCATCGGTGAGCGCCGCCAGCGGCTCGGCCGTGGAGCGCAGGTCGGTGAACTCCAGCGGATTGAGCGGGCCGACCGCCGCCAGGGTGCTGCGCTGGCCGTCGTTGATCCGATAGAGCCCCGACTGCTCGACCGGCAGACGCCCGGACGCCCGGCCGGCCTTGCCCGGCTCGAGCGTGATCTCCTCGACCTCGCCGTCGGGCCGAGTCACCTCGATCCTGGGGTGCTCGGGCGAGAGCGAGCGGCGCACCACCTCCAGGGTGTTGCCCTCGACCTGGGCCCGCAGGTCCTCTTCCTCCAGGTCCGGCTCCTTCATCAGCCAGTGGGCGACCCGGCGCAGCAGGTCTGCCTGGGGACCGCCGCCCTCGAAGCCGCGCGACCAGAGCCACATGTGATCGCTCAAGACCTGGGCGACGCGGCCTTCGCCGACCCGGTCGAGGATCAGGAGCGGCCGCTGCTCGATCCCGTTCATCACGATCACACCGCTGGCGGCGTCGACGTCGACCTGGCGGAACCAGCGGCCCCAGGTCGGCGCCCCGTCGGCCCCACCGCCGCCGCTGAGCTCCGCGGTCACCGGATGGCGTTCGCCGATTTCGGTGACGGCGGGCCGAAAGCCCTGCTCGTAGACGAAGCCGCTCGGCTCGCCGGGCAGCACCCGGCCGAGGGGCGTGCGATAAAGCGACAGCGGCGTCGCGAAGGTCGGGCCCACGGCCTCCAGAAGCGCGCCCCCTTCCTCGACGTAGCGCGCGATGTTGTCGAGATAGATCGACGGCAGCACGCCGCGGCGGCGGTAGCGGTCGAATATGATCAGGTCGAATTCGTCGAGCTTCACCTCGAACAGCTCGCGGGTCGGGAAGGCGATCAGGGAGAGCTCGCGGATCGGCGTGCCGTCCTGCTTTTCCGGCGGCCTGAGGATGGTGAAATGGACCAGGTCGACGGCGGGATCCGACTTGAGGATGTTGCGCCACGCCCGCTCGCCCGAGTGGGGCTCGCCGGAGACCAGCAGGACCCGCAGGCGGTCGCGCACCCCGTTGACCTCGATCGCAACCCGGTTGTTCAACTCGGTGAGCTCGCGCGGCCCCGGTTCCACCTCGAGCTCGATCACGCTGGGCCCGCGGCGGACCAGCTCGAACTCGGCCTCGTGCTCGCGCCCGATGGGCACCGTGATGACCCGGGCCTCGCCGCCGTCCTGGCGCATGGTCACCTGGGCCGTGCCACCGCCGCCCTCCGGCAGGTCGTCGACGCGGAAGGTCAGGGTCATGCTGCGGCCGACGATGCCGAAGCTGGGCGCCCGGGTGACGCTCAGTCGGCGGTCGCCCTCGTCCTCGCTGCCGGTCATGAGCAGATGGACCGGAGCGTCGAGACCCAGTTGGTCGAGCGCCTCCGGGACATCGTGAATCTGCCCGTCGCTGACGATCAGCAG
>CALJXB010000420.1 GCA_937974415.1 uncultured Kiloniellales bacterium | reverse complement strand
TCAAGGAGCTCAGCATCAAGCTCGCCCTGCCGCCCGCCAAGCAGGACGGTTAAAGCGCTGATTCGTAAAGCATTTTATCAAAGCCTTAAAGCCGCCTTAATTGCCTCTTGCTAGCCTTATTTTCTGCCGCGGGTGATGTGGCGCCCTTGCCGTGCCGCCGGGCGAGGCAAGGAAAAGGGGCAAATCGAAGTGCGTTGGCTGTGTATTTTGGCGATTCCTGTCGTGCTATCCGGATGTGTCATGCCGGCGGCCGTCTCGGTGGCGTCTCTCGCCGTCGACACCAGCAGCTACATGGTGAGCGGCAAGACCATGACCGATCATGGCCTGTCGCTGGCCATGGACGAAGACTGCTCGATGATGCGCGTGCTCGACGAGGACGAAGAGGTGTGCCAGGAGGAGCGGGACTACGAGGTCGCCGTGGCGGCCCTCTCGCCCCTGTCCCACGAACCTGACGGCGGCGATCTGGATCTCGAACTCGCCTCCGGCGGCGATCCCTGGGCCGGCGTGGGCTACGCGCAGCTGGCGCACCGGGCCCACGAGGCAAGGACGGGCCAGAGACACTATCTGGCCGCCGGGATGATCGAGCCCGCCCTCTAGGGCTGGCGTTCGCGGAGCGCCCAAAACAGGGCCTCGGTGGCCAGCGACAGGTTCTGTTGCGGGTTGCGGTGGCAGTATTCGTCGAGCCATTCGAACAGCTTGTCCGTGGGCAAATTGACGGTCAGGTTGGCGCCGTCGTAGACGAAGCGGTTGACGGCCGTGAAATAGCCCAAGACCCACTGCTGGTGATACCAGGCGGTCGGGCCGTCGGACAGCCGCTCGCCCAGCCAAACCTCGCAGCTTTCCAGGCCAACGCCCTGGATCGTGTAGAATCCCTGGGGGTCGGCGGCGCGGGCCATCGCGCCGGCGCTCAGGAAAATGGTCGCGGCCACGAGGAGCACACGAGCCATCAAAGACCTCCACCGATGTATCATGGTTCCGACCCGGCGTGCCGCACGGCGGCCGCTCAGCGCCGAATCGACCGACGAAGACATCCTAGCAGGGCGGGGCATGATATTTCGAGAGGCCGCGAGGCAGACCGGTCAGGCCGTCCCGCCGCCGCCGGCTTCGCCGACATCGTCGTCGTCCACGATCTGCCAGATTTTGGCGTGGCTGTCGGCCCGCTCCGGGCGCACCAGGCGAATCCGCTCCACGAGCCCTTTGGGGCCCTCCTCGCGCTCCAGGGCGAGCAACTGGTGCACCTTGTGGTCCGCCAGGCCGGCCGCGTAATCGGCTTCCGAGCGGGCGGCCGGCAGGGCCTCGCCCAAGCCCGGCGCCCGGTAGCGCTCGACGAAGTGCCGGGCGAGACGCTCCACCACCTGGAAAAACTCACCGTCGGTGATCTCGGCGACCTCCACCAGGGCGGCGTAGCCGAAGCTTTCCGTGCCGAGCCAGCCGTGGGCGAAGGCCAGGCGGTCCTTGCCCGTCAGCGCCTCGATCCTGGCCCCCGAAAAGGCGAAGCTGCCGGGGACCGCCCACTCGCCCGGCGCCGCGGCCTGCGGGAAAACCTGCAGGTCGGAGCTGTCCAGGCGGACCACCTTGGGGAACTTGCGCAATGCGGGACCTCCGAAGATCGCGCTCAGGATAACCCGAACGGCCGGCGAGTGGCTGAAATGATGCGCTGCGGCACGTGGGCGGTAGGCCTTGCAAGGGCCGTCTGCGGTACGCACATTACCCAGACATGACCCAAGCCATCGGCAACACCCCTGCGCGGCGTGGCGCGCCACGCCGGCGCCTGCGCGTCCCCCCGCACATCCCCCGGCTCGCCGTGAGGCAAAGAGCGTCGCCCAGGGCGCTGCGAGGGCCGGCGGCCGCGCTGGCGCTCGGGCTCGCGTTGCTGACGGTTCTGACGGGGGCCAGCGGGGAGCTCTGGGCGGCGGTGACCATTGCGCCTCACCGCGCGGTCTATGCCCTGGAGCTCAACCAGGCGCGCAGCGGCAGCCAGGTAACCCAGGCCAAGGGCCGGCTCGTCTACGAGTGGGACGACGTGTGCGACGGCTGGACCGTGCGCCAGCGCACTTCGCTGACCCTGGTGAGTCGGAGCGGCATGGCGATCCCCTCCAATTGGACGATCAATTCGTGGGAGTCCAAGGACGGGCTGAGGTATCGCTTTTTCGTTCGCCGGTTCCACGACGGCGGCACGATCGAATCGGTGCGCGGCCACGCGGAACTGGATGGCCCCGGGCGCGGCGGGCGCGCCGTGTACCAGGACCCTGTGGAGCGGGAAATCGGTCTCCCCGAGGGCACGGTCTTTCCGACAAACTACAGCCTCGAGATGATGGCGATGGCGGAACAGGACGAGTTGCCGGCCTGGCGGATCATGTTCGACGGCTTCGGCAGCGATGACCTGCTTGGGGTGAGCGCCGCCTTGGTTTCGTCGCTGGCGGTCGAGGAGCCGGCCAGCATCGACTCGACCATGCTCGCCGGCCTGCCCTCCTGGCGGGTGCGCCTCGCCTTCTTCCCGCTCGAGCGGCAGACCCCGGAGCCCGAACGCGAGCAGGGCTTCCGCGTATTTTCCAACGGAATCGTCGACGAGCTGCTGATCGACTACGGCGACTTTTCGATCGACGCCAGTCTGGAGACCCTGTCCGCCCTGCCGGCAGCCTCGTGCGAGTAGCGCGAGGCTCGGCTGTAAAACCCCTCAATCTTCGGCGGAGTCCGGTTTATTGCCGGGGGCCGTAAAGGCGCGTCCCTTGACGATGGCTTCCGGGCCGAGTTTGTCCCGGACCCGGTCGATCGCCTGTTCCACCCGGGCGGCGTGGGCGCGCTCCGGCTCCAGCAGGTTCGGCGGGTCGGCCTCCGCGCCGTCCGCCAGGTCGCTGACGCCGGCGCCGATCAGGCGGAACCGGCGGCCGTCGCACTCGCGGGCGAGCAAGCTGCCGGCGGCCTCGAAGATGCGCTCGGCCAGCTGGGTCGGATCGGACAGGCGCTGACGCCGGGTGAGCAGCTGGAAGTCCCTGGTCTTCAGCTTGAGCGTGACCGTCCGCCCCGCCAGCGCCGAGCGCTTGAGGCGGCGCGCCACGGTCTCGCAGAGCGGCCAGAGCTCGCGCGCCAGGGCGCTTTGGTCGCTCAGGTCCGTCTCGAAGGTGGTCTCGGCGGAAATGCTCTTGGTCGGCGCGTCCGGCTCGACGCGGCGCTCATCCTCGCCGCGGGAGAAGTGGTAGAGGCGGTGCCCCATGGCGCCGTAACGCGCCGCCAGGGCCGCATCCTCGTAGCGCCACAGGTCCCGGATCGTGAGGATGCCATCGCGGGCCAGGGCCCGCTGCAAGGCCTTGCCGACGCCCCAGACGATGCCGACCGGCCGGTCGGCGAGGAACTGGCGGGCCTCCCCCCGGCCGATGACCGCGAAGCCGCGCGGCTTGTCCAGATCCGAGGCGATCTTGGCGAGGAACTTGTTGTAGCTCAGGCCGATCGACACCGTCAGGTCGAAGGCCTGCTCGATCCTGAGGGCCAGCGCCGCCAGGGTGCGAGCCGGCGGGCCGCCATGGAGGGCCTCGGTGCCCCTGAGGTCGAGGAAGGCCTCGTCGATCGAAAGCGGCTCGACAAGCGGCGTCGCCTCCTGCATGAGGCCGCGAATCCGCTGCCCGGCCTCCTTGTATTTCGCCATGTCGGGGCGGATCACCACGGCGTCCGGGCAGGCCTTGAGCGCCTTGAACATGGGCATGGCCGAGCGCACCCCGTAGAGCCGGGCGACGTAGCACGCCGCTGCGACCACGCCGCGCCGCCCGCCGCCGACGATGACCGGCTTTTCGCGAATCGCCGGATTGTCGCGTTTCTCGACGTTGGCGTAGAAGGCATCGCAATCGATATGGGCGATGGCGAGCTCGCTCAGTTCCGGGTGGACGACCAGGCGCGGCGACGCACATTGCGGGCATCGCTCGGGCGGAGCGTCGCCGGGCTCAACCCAAAGGCAGTCGCGGCAGAGATGGCTCATGGCTCCGGCGGCCGCAAGGCCGTCTCCAACTCGTCCCTGCGCCACAGCCAGGCAGCGCCGCGCACGCCACTGGAATCGCCGTGGCGCGGCGGCAGGATCGCCGTTGCCGCTTCGCCGCCGAAGACGAAGCCGGGCAGCAGCTTGGGCACGGCATCGTAGAGGCGGGCGATGTCGGAGAGGCCGCCGCCGAGGACGATCGCCTCGGGGTCCAGCAGGTTGATGACGCTGGCCAGGGCGCGGGCGAGACGCTCCTCGTAGCGGTCCAGAGTGGCCGTGCAGGCCGCGTCGCCCGCGCTGGCCTCGGCGACAATACGTTCCGCCGGCCAGGCCTGTCCGCAGGACGCTTCATGGTCGCGGACAAGCCCGGGGCCCGAGAGGAAGGTCTCGATGCAGCCGCGCTTGCCGCAGTAGCAAAGCGGGCCCTCGCGCTCGCCCTCGTCGGGCCAGGGCAGGGGGTTGTGGCCCCACTCGCCCGAGACGGCGTTCAGCCCGCCGATCAGCCGGCCGCCCACCACCAGCCCGCCGCCGACCCCGGTGCCGAGGATGACGCCGAACAGGCTTCGGGCGCCCGCCCCGGCGCCGTCCACGGCCTCCGACAGGGCGAAGCAGTTGGCGTCGTTCTCCAGCCGGACCGGGCGGCCGAGCCGCTTCGCCAGATCACGGTCGAGGGCCGCGCCGATGAGCCAGGTGGAATTGGCGTTCTTGACCCGCCCTGTGGCGGGCGACAGGGCGCCGGGAATGCCGACGCCGACGGAGCCGCGGCCGCCGGCCTCACGCTCCAAATCCAGGACCAGGCCGGCGATTGCATCGAGGGTCGCCCGGTAGTCGCCTTGGGGACTCGGGAGGCGGCGGCGGGCCAAGGTTTCGCCCGATTCGCCGAGCACGATACCTTCAATCTTGGTGCCGCCTAGATCGATGCCGAGTCGCATTGCGAAATCCTGCCACGTCAATGACTGATCCGGCAAAAGCCCGTGGTTTTCCTGACAAATGCTAACGGAATATTAACCTTGCAAGCGTCATTCTGTGGCCTGTGTGTTGCGCTGGCCTGGCGACGACAGCTGCCGGCGGACGAGACGGATCGGGCAAAATGGTCGTCTTGTTCGTGCGCGCTACGGCCGCGAAGAACGAGGAGGAGCGCGCATGGCTGAGCCGAAGGTCTCGGCGCCTGCAGAAGTGAGTAAGATCATGAACGGCGCGAGTAAGACGGTCCTCGTGGTCGAGGACAACGATCTTAACATGAAGCTGTTCCATGATCTGCTCGAGGCCCATGGTTACAACATTCTACAGACCAAGGATGGCATGGAGGCCTTGCAGTTGGCCCGCCAACATCATCCGGACCTGATCCTCATGGATATCCAGTTGCCGGAGGTCTCCGGCCTGGAGGTCACCAAATGGCTGAAGGAAGATGACAAGCTGAAATCGATTCCGGTGATCGCGGTGACGGCGTTCGCCATGAAAGGCGACGAAGAGAAGATTCGCGAAGGTGGCTGTGAAGCCTATATCGCCAAACCGATTTCTGTTACCAACTTCCTGCAAACCGTCGAACGTTTCATCGACTAAACCTGACTCGAGAGCCCGTCGATGACCGCCCGCATTCTCGTGGTCGACGATATTCTGCCGAACGTGAAGCTTCTCGAGGCCAAGCTTACGGCCGAGTATTTCGACGTGCTGACCGCCAGCGACGGCGCCTCGGCGCTGGAAGTCGCAGAGGCCGAGACGCCGGACATCATCCTGCTCGACGTCATGATGCCGGGGATGGACGGATTCGAAGCCTGCGAGCGGCTGAAATCCAATCCCAAGACCCGCCACATCCCGGTGGTCATGGTCACGGCGCTGAGCGACGTCAACGACCGGGTCAGGGGCCTCAAGGCTGGGGCCGACGATTTCCTCAGCAAGCCGGTCAATGACGTGGCCCTGTTCGCGCGGGTGCGCTCGCTGGCGCGCCTCAAGATGATGATGGACGAGCTGCGGGACCGCCAGGCGACCACCGGCGCGGAGGATCTCTTCGAGCAGGAGATGGGCGAGGAGGCGCTGTTTTCCAGCGCCTGCATCCTGGTCGTCGAGGGCAGCGACTTCCTTGGCAAGAAGATTGCCGAGCACCTGGAGGCGGCCGGATGCTCGGTCGACCGGGTCACCAGCGGCGCCGAAGGGCTGACCCTTGGCGCCGGCAACCGTTATGACCTGATTATGGCGGGCCTCGATATCGGCGGCGAGGACGGCCTCCGGCTTTGCTCCCAGTTCCGCTCCCAGGACGAGACCCGCCACGTGCCCATTCTGCTGGTGCTCGACGAAACCGATCTGGCGGAACTGGCGAAAGGCCTCGATCTCGGCGTCACCGACTATCTCATCAAGCCGATCGATCGCAACGAGCTGCTGGCCCGGGCGCGAACCCAGATCCGCCGCCGCCGCTACCACGACAAGCTGCGCGGGCTGCTGGAAAGCAGCGTGTCCATGGCCTATACGGACCCCCTTACCGGGGTCTACAACCGGCGCTACATGAAGGCCCACCTGGACCGCAAGATCACGGAGATTCCCGAGAGCGCCAAGCCGGTGTCCGTGCTGATGTGCGACTTGGATCACTTCAAGCAGATCAACGACACCTACGGCCATGCCGCGGGTGACGAGGTGCTGAAGGAAATGGCCGGGCGGGTCGGCGACAATCTGCGCGATTTCGACATGGTGGCGCGCTACGGCGGCGAGGAGTTCGTGGTGGTCATGCCGTCCACGCCCCTATCGGCCGCCCAGGCGGTGGCCGAGCGCCTGTGCAAGCGCATCGGCACCGAGGGCTTCGCCATTCCGGGCCAGGCCGAGCCGCTCAGAGTCACCACATCGATCGGCGTCGCCTCGACCAGCGATCCGCAGATGGAGGCCGGGGGGCTTCTGGCCCAGGCCGATGCGGCGCTCTACCGGGCCAAGCATGCCGGCCGGAACCGTGTCGTGGTGTCGGAAAAGGCGGACGAGTCGGGTGAGAGCGCCGACGGGGCCGACGGGGCCGACGGGGCCGAGCTGCCGCACGCCGCCGCCGGGGGCGGATAGCCCGGCCACACCCAAAAAATTCGGCCAATAGTGAAACGGCCGCCTTTCAGGGCGGCCGTAATGACGTGCGCCTGTCGCGGTCGCTGCGGGCTACTTGATCTTGGCTTCCTTGAACAGCACGTGCTTGCGGGCCACCGGGTCGTATTTCTTGAGGGCCAGCTTCTCGGTCATGGTCCGCGCGTTCTTCTTGGTCACGTAGTAATAGCCGGTGCCCTCGCTGCTCACCAGCTTGATCAATTGCGTCGTCGGTTTCGCCATCGCACTGTCCTCGCCATCCGGGCCCCGCCATCCGGGGCCCGCGGTCTCCTGCAGGGGTCGCAGCCCGCGGCTGCCGCGTCAGGAACATAGTCGCGCGCGCGCCCAAGTCAAGCGTCTCCCCCTCGGCCTCCTCGCACGGGAACGACTGTTCTGTACTGATGCTCACGGGGGCCGCGCCAGGTGAAGCAGGGCGCCGGCGCTCCGGCCAGGGCCCCGGGCCAGGGCTCGCCGGGCCTGTGGCGGCGCAGAAGCGTGTTCCGGACCTCGTCCAGCACGACGGCGTTGGCGTCGGCCAGCGGCAGGTCCCGCGTATCCGCGACGGGCACCCAGGCAAGGTCCTCGAGCTCGCCGTCGCCGGCCAGGGGACGTTCGGGATCGGCCGGCCTGACCTGGGCGGTGGCGCCCAGCACGGCCATGAAGAAGCGCGAATGGAAGCGACGGGGGTAGCCCAGCGGCGTGATCGCCCGGGCGACCGGCAGAAGGGCGGCGAAGCCGGGCGCCAGGGCCGCATCGGCGAAGGCCTGCCACACCGGGTCGCGGCTGCCTCCTGGCGCCGCTGGGGTCGTTGGGGGGGCCGGCAGGCTCCCGCTCACCAGGAGCAGTCCGGTCTCCTCGTAGCACTCGCGCAGCGCGGCTCTGGCGAAGACCGGAAGGTAGCGGCGGGTCTTGCCGTCGAGCCCCGGGCACGGCGCGGCCAGGGCCTCGGGGAAGCCGGAGGGGCGCCGGTCGGCGGCCTCGACCAGGCCGCCGGGAAAGACATACTCGCCGGGGAAGGCGCGGGCTTGGCGCCGCCGCCGGCCGAGCAGTATCTCCAATCCGCGGTTGTCACGGATCAGCAGGAGCCCGGCTGCATCAAGGGGTCGCTTCGGCACGCGGCCTCGTCATCCTGCGACTGCGCCTCCTGCTGGACGGCGGCGGTTCCGAGCGCCGTCCCGAGGGCGCGGTCGTAAAGGCTCACATCCCGCAACAGGGCGTGCGCCACTTCGATGTCGATTTCGGGCTCGCCGTCGCGTTTCGGGCAGCGTGCGCGCAGCACCGCGAGCTGCGCCGGGTCGTCGCTGTTGGACACGACGTCGCTGGCGTAGTGCTCCAAGGGGAACTCGCCGCGACGCAGCCGCGCCAGCACGTCCGAGGCGCTGGTAACGTCGCCGCTGGTGCACAGATTGGGCATCACGCCGAGCGCATTGAGGCCGTAGCCCGAGGGGGCGTGAAAGTTCGCCCAGGTCAGGGTCAGCTCGCCTTCGTTGGGCAAGCGCAGGACCGTTTGGACCGTGCCCTTGCCGAAGGTGTTGCTGCCGACCAGCACCGCACGCTCGGCGTCCTGCAGCGCCGCGGCGACGATTTCCGAGGCCGAGGCCGAGCCGCCGTCGAGCAGCACGACCACCGGGAGTCCGTTGGCCAGATCGTCGGAGGCCGCGTCGAACACCTGGTGGCTATCGGGATGCCGGCCTTGGGTCGTGAGGATATGGCCCTCGCGCACGAAGAGGTCGGCGACCTCGACGCCCTGGTCGAGAAGCCCGCCCGGGTTGCCGCGCAGGTCGAGGACATACCCCAAGAGTTGGTCGCCAAGTTCGCGCCGCGCCAATTCGAGCTTCTCGCGCAGGCTCCTCGCCGTGCCCTGGTTGAAATTGGTGACCCGCACGTATCCGATGTTATCGTCGATGTGGTATTCGACGGTCTGCGGCACCACCAAGGCGCGGGTGACGAAGATCGGCACCCTGTCCGCCTCCATCTGCCGCTCGACCAGCAGCTTGACCTTGGTGCGGATGGGGCCGCGCAGGCGGCGCACCACCTCGCGCTGAGAGAGCCCGACCGCGCTGACGCCATCGATATCGGTGATCAGGTCCTCGACCATGAGTCCCGATACTTCCGCCGGCGTCTTTTCCATGATGGAGAGGATCTTGACGCCCTCGTCGATGACCCGGATGCGGACCCCGATACCGCCGAAGCCGTCCCGGCTGGCCCGGTTCTCCCGCGCCGTCTCGCGTCCGGCGTAGCGCGAGAAGCGGTCGAGACGGGTGACGATGCCGTCGAACACGACCTCGTAGAGCCGCTCGGCCTCGACATCGGCCATGGCCGGCGAGACGCTGCGGCTGCTCTCCACCGCGCGCGCGGTAAGCGCCCCCCAGTCGTTGGCGTTCTCCCGCTCCGGCACCGGCAGGCGGCTGACCAGATGATCGCGATAGCTGAGGGTTATGGCCTCGCCGTCGGCCTCGAGCGAGAGCTCGGAATCGAGCTCGGTGAGACCGCCCATGCCGGCCTGGGCGAGATCCGCCATCGCCATCTCTTCGATGTAGATCTCGGAGATGTGCTGGTAACCGTTGGAGAAGAGGCGGCTTGCGCGTGCCCGATCGTAGCCCTGGGGGTCCTCGACTTGCTCCGCGGCACAGGCCGTCAGGAGCAGAGCCAGACCCACGCGTGTTAACCATGCGGCCCGCACCAACGGTCTCACACGCCTCGTAGTTTCGCGTGTTTCGCTTATTTTCTCATTTAATATCAAAGACCTAACGCTCCCACTTTGAATGCCTGAACCCTCTCCGGGGACAGCGTCTTATTTCGACTGACAAATATTGCAACTGCCGCCCCAATAGTACTAGTTCAGCAGTAAATGCGTCCGTAATCAACATCTCGTTAATTCAAGGCATTATACCAAGGCTTTACGGGATCGGTTAACCATTTGTGTTAAGCGGCTATCGTTGCCGTTTGGCGCCCGCCTTCTTGCCGTGCCGCTTGGCGCCCGCTTTCTTCCCGCGCCGCACTGGCGCCCGGTCGCCCGTCAGCGGGGTCCAGCCCGTGGACTGGCCCCCTTCGGTCCGCTCGGTGGGCTCTCGGTCCGCCTCCGCCTCGTCCTCGACCAATTGGAGCACCATCCCGCCGGTGATCGGGTCGGCCTCGGTAAGCTGGGTCGTCACCCGTTCGCCGAGACTGTAGCGGCGGCCCCAGCGCCGGCCCACCAGGCTGTGCTCGGCGGCGAGATGGTCGTAGTAGTCGTCCGGCAGTGTGCTGATCGGGATCAGGCCGTCGGCGCCGCTGTCGTCGAGGGTGACGAACAAGCCGAAGCGGGTCACCCCGTTGATGCGACCGCTGAAGATTTCGCCGATCCGCTCCTTCAGGAAGGCGGCCGTGAAGCGGTCCACGGCCTCGCGCTCGGCGGCCTGGGCGCGCCGTTCAGTCGTGGAGATTTGGCGCCCTTGCTCGGCGAAGGTGGCCTCGGCCCCGGCCGTCAGACCGCCGGCTCCGAGGCCCAAGCCGGCGATCAGGGCGCGGTGGACCAGGAGGTCCGCGTAGCGCCGGATGGGCGAGGTGAAGTGGGCGTAGCGCGGCAACGCCAAGCCGAAGTGGCCTATGTTTTCAGGCGTGTAGGCGGCTTGGCTCTGGCTGCGCAGGACCAGCTCGTGCACCATCGCAGCATGGGGCCGGCCGCGCACCTGGTCGAGGATCCGCCGGAACAGGCCGGGCTTGATCACCTGGCCGCGGGCGAGCCGCAGGCCGAGGCCGTCGAGCACCTGGCGCAGGGCCTCCAGCTTCTGCGGGTCCGGCGTATCGTGGACGCGGTACATGCAGGGCTGGACTACCTCCTCCAGGGTGATCGCCGCAGCGACGTTGGCGGCGATCATGAACTCCTCGATCAGGCGGTGGCTGTCGTAGCGCTCGCGCGGCCGAATGGCGGCGACCTTGCCGTCCGGGGCGAGGACGACCTGGCGCTCCGGCAGGTCGAGATCGAGGGTGCCCCGTGCCGTGCGCGCCCGGGCGAGGGCCTGGTAAGCGCCGTAGAGCGGGCGGATCGTACCGTCGAGCAGGGGCTCCGTCGCCTCGTCGGGGCGCCCGTCGAAGGCGGCTTGGGTCTGGCCGTAGGTGAGCCGCGCCGCCGAGCGCATGACGCCCCGCAGAAAGCGGTGCCTGAGCGCCCGTCCCTCGCTGTCGATCCAGAGGTGCACCGCCAGGCAGGAGCGTTCCTCCGCCGGCTTGAGCGAACACCAGCCGTTGCTCAGCGCCTCCGGCAGCATGGGCACCACCCGGTCTGGGAAGTAGGCCGAATTGCCGCGCTCGTAGGCCGCTTCGTCGAGGGGGGAGTCGGGCCGGACGTAATGGGCCACGTCGGCGATCGCGACCAGCAGGTGCCAGCCGCCGGGGTTGTCCGGATCGCCGTCGGGCTCGGCCCAGACCGCATCGTCGAAGTCCCGGGCGTCCTCGCCGTCGATGGTGACCAAGGGAATTTCGCGGAGGTCTTCGCGGCCCTCCGCCGGGGCCGGCCCGGCTGCGGCGGCCTCGGAGAGCGCCGCCGGCGCAAACACCGTAGGCAGGTCGTGTTCGTGGATCGAGATCAGGCTGAGGGCGCGGGTCCCGTCGATCCGCCCGAGGCGCTCAACCACCCGGGCCGCCCGGACCGCGAGCCGGCGATGGGAGGCTTTCGGCTCGACCAGGACCAGCTCGCCGGGCCGCGCCCCCGCCGCGTCCTCGGGGTCGAGCGACAAGTCGGCCCTGGCCCGGCGATCGGTCGGATGCACGCGCCCGCCGCGCCCATCGCGTTCGTAGACGCCGATAATCCGCTTGGGAACCCCGGCCAGCACCCGCATGGTACTGGCCTCGTAGACCCCCTCGGCGACCCGGCGCAGGCGGGCCAGCACCCGGTCGCCAGGGCCGGCCGCGCCCCTTCGGCGGTCGGGCGAGACATAGATCCTGGGCGCCGCCGCCTCCTCATGGTGCCAGACGGCGGGCTTGGCCAGGACCTCGCCGTCCGGGTCGGTCCCGGTGATTTCCAGCACCATCACCGGCGGCAGCTCGCCGGCCGCCAGATAGCGCCGCTTGGCAGGGGCCTGAAGGTCGCCGGTCCTGCGAAGGTCTTTCAGCAGCTCCTTCAGGGCGACGCGCTGGGAGCCGTGGATTTGGAAGGCCCGGGCGATCTCCCGCTTGCCGACCGGGCCTTTGGACTCGCGAATGAATGCGAGGACTTCCTCGCGGGTGGGAAAGGGACGCTCGGGGCGCTTGCCGGCCATATTCG
>CALJXB010000419.1 GCA_937974415.1 uncultured Kiloniellales bacterium | reverse complement strand
ACGCTGTCGAAGCCGGCCTGGGCGACGATCTCGGCCGCGATCGGGTTGAACATCTCCAAGAAACATCCGTCGGCCGCCTGACCCGCCTGCAGACGCGCCTTGAAGGATTCTCCCATCTTAGTCTCCCCTCTCCCGCCCGCTTCATGTCATTCGCGGGCCTCACCGAGAGTAATCGAGAGCACCGCGAACGCAACTCCCGTCGGAGCGCGAGCCTCCCGGCCAATACGCGCCGGAATACAGTTGGAGTCTGGCTCTCCTTCGCCTCTGCGCTCTTACACTTGGCATAGGCATGGCCGATTATATAGGCCATCTGGCCAATACTCCCGGGGCTACATATCGTGCTAAAGTCCCGTATTCAATTTCGCTGGTTTGTGTTGGTAATTATTGCTCAAATTATTAACGCAGCAGGATTTAAGACTTTGCCGAAACTCCCCCTATCGAACGATACGATCGAGCCGGCTGTCGAGGCCCTCATGCGCGAGCACGGGGCCGAGGCCCTATCCGAGGCAGCAAGACAAGTGAGTGCGCTGAATTCCAAAGGCTTCTACGGGCTGGCTGCCACTTGGCAGCAGATTCGCCACAAGATCGCCGAGAGGCAGCAGCGCGAAGAGCTACCCACGGTTTCGAAATAGCGCTTAACCATATTCGAGCTTGTGCGCTGCGGGCGGCAGCTGAAGCTTCACACTGAGGGTCCTGCTTTGGCGGGGCTTTTTTTTCTGCCTCGGCCGCTTCGTCCTTGAACGGCACTCCCCAATCCGATAAACTCTAAGTCATTGATAATATTTACGTTTATGGTTAACGCATTGCGGTTCACGAGTAACTTTCTGAGGGACTGCCGGGGAGCCTCCGCGGCGGAGTATGCGCTCATGTTGGCAGTGGTGGGTGCCGTGCTCGCCATGTCGGCCTTCGTGCTTGGCGACACCATCGCCGCCTCGATGGACAACTCGGCCGAGGTCTTCCATCAAGCCGGATGCAACAACAATGGCCAAGGCACCGGCAATGGTGGCGGCAATGGTGGCGGCGGCGGTAATGGCAGCGGCAACGGCGACGGCAACAGCTGCTAAATTGCCGACCCTCTAAACAGCCGCCCTAAATAGCCTTGCGGCACGAAATCGCCGCCCCTACGGCTTCACTCATCTCCGGGCCGCCCATCGATTCAGCGCGTGAGGACCTTGCAGAACTCCTGCGGATTGCCTTCGCGCAGGCGGCGGCACAGGTTGTTGGCCGCGTCGGCGCTGTGAAGCGGCCCGGCCAGGATCCGATAGAAGTGTCCCCGTTCGCCGTAATCCATCTCGTAGATTCCGAGCTCCACCTCGCCCAGGGCGTCGCCGTGTCGCGCCAGGGTTTCGTTGCGCAGGTCTTCCGCCGCCACCGCGCTGTCGGCCGAAACCAGCCAGAGCCGATACTCCGTCGGGGAGGCCGCCGCCTGATCGTTACCCCCCTGCGAGATGGCCGCCTCCGGCCCCTCGTCGCCCGTCTCTTCGGCGGGCGGCACGGCCGCGGTTTGCTGCGCGGGCGCGTCCTCCTCCGGCACCAATGCTACGGCCGCTTCGGGCGCTTCGGCCGGTGGATCGGGCTTCGGCTGCGGCACAGGAACCGCTGTCGCGACACCGGCGCCGGCCGGATCTTCCGGCTCGTCGGGCGCCGCGGTTTCCTGCTGGCCGGCCTGATCGGCGCTCGCCGCTGCGTCCGCGTCGGGCACCGCCGCTGTTGCGGGTTGTTCCGCGACGGGTTGTTCGGCGGCCGGCTGTTCGGTGCTCACCTGCTCGTCAGGCTGTGCCGCGGTTGGCTGCTCGGGCCTCGCTTGCTCGCCGGTCGGTTCGGGGTCCGGCTGTTCGGCGGCTGACTCTGCCGGCGCAGTCGCAACGGTAGGCGCCGGCGACGACGGCGACAGGGGCACGGGGGCCTTCGCAACCACGCCCTTCGCCTCGAGACTCTGCACCTGTTGTTGGGCGCCGGCGTGGCCTTGCGATGCCGCCAGCCTGTACCAGCTCAGCGCCTGGCCCTCATCGCGATCGGCGACCCGACCGAGGCGCAACAACTGGCCCATGGCGTATTGCGAATCCGGCAGGCCCGCCTGGGCCGCTTTCTCGAACCAGAGCGCCGCAAGCCGCTCGTCGCGGACCACGCCCTCGCCTCGGAAATAGGCCAAGGCCAGATTGTATTGCGCCAGGCTGTAGTCGTCCTCCGCCGCCCGCTTCCACAGCTGCGCCGCCCGCCGGGGGTCGCGCTCCACGCCCAGGCCCTGGGAATGCATGAGGCCGAGGTTGTTCTGCGCCGCCGCGACGCCCTGGTCGGCAGCCGCACGGTACCAGCGGGCCGCCTGGACGTAGTCCTGGCGAACCTCGCCGCCGCCGTACTCGTAGAGTTTGCCGAGATTGAACTGGGCGACCGCATCGCCGTCCTCGGCCAGGCCCTGCCAGATAGTCCGGGCGCGCTGGTAGTCGCCTTGACGGTAGGCGGCAATGCCGTCGGCAACGGTCTCGGCCGCGGCCGGCACCGACGACAGGAACAGGCACATCACGACGAAGCCTAGCGCCGCCGACAGCCGCCGGCGCGAGCCGGCGCCAAGCCACCGGGCCGCGCGCCCTGAACTGTCCGTTCTCGCCCTTCGCCGTTCCCTGTTCAAAGTCCGATCCTCGCTGTGGTTGCAACTCGGCTCATGGGAAGGGGCAGCGCCCGGCCGTCACCTTGACCATGCCCGGCTCGCCGGCGACGACGGAGAAGCGCAACTCCTTGTCGCCGATGACCATCGAATGGTGCAGCGGCAAGAGCCCCGACGCCTCGCTGGCATCCCCGCCGAGTCGCGCAAAGCGCACCACCACCGGCTGTCCCGGATCGTAGCGTACCTGCTGATTGCCCGTGCCGTCGACCGCGGCGGCGCCTTGGGCCGTCACGACGATCGCGCTGTCGGCAAACGCGACAGCGTCGTTTCCGCCGTTGTAAAGCGGCGTCTTGACGAAGAAGCGCTTGGTTTCGACCGTCTCGGCGCAGTCGCTTCCTTGGCTCGCCTGGCGCAGGATGAAGGCGAGGCGCGTGCTGTCGACACCGCCGGCAAGCTTTTCGCGCATGAGCTCGTATAGCGCCTTCAGCTCCCCGGTCGGAATCTCCTGGCGGTAGCGCTGCTGCCAGACCTCGGTCTTGCCCTTGGCGCTTCTCGCCGCCTCCGCCAGCTGCAGATTCTCCTGCTCCAATTGCTGGACCCGGACGTCCAGCAGCGCGATTTCTTCCTCCAAGCGCGTCACTTCCCGCTCGGCCAGGCGGTTGCCGGTCTCGTAGGCATAGATTCCCGCCGTCACGACAACTGCCAAGGCCAGGGCCCATTTCAGGAGCCGCACACGCATCTGATGCCGGCGCCGGCTCCGTCCCTCGCGCAAGCCAAGACTCATGGTCTAGATAAGCCCTCGTACGTTCCGTGTCGGCGGAGAGCGCATGGATCCGATCAGCTCTCCTGTCCGGCGGGACTCGCGGTCAGTCGACCCACAGCTATCCGACGAACCCATGATCATGTAAAGAGCTTTCCATTTGCCTTTGAACGGCCGCAAGCGGCGTTCGGAATGTCCCACGAGAGATCCAGCCCAACAGACCGCGACGCCGAGACGCGAAGTGAAGCGGCGGACAATAACGGAGATTTCTTACTTTCGGTAAAAAATAACCTCTCTTAACCGAATGTATACTTAAGGAAGTGCCATTCATCTGCCTCAATCGCGCTGGATTGACGCCTTAGATTTAATTTGTATTGTCACCAAACCTGTTGCCTAAATTGACTGGGTCAACAATCGGATCGCCGATGCGCCCCTATTCTGTGAACCCGATCCTCGCCTTGAAGCTGCCGAGAGCGCTCAGGCTGGCGCGGGTCTGGGCCCGCTGGGGCTGGGCCCGGCTTCGCGAGCGGCCCGGTGCCGTGGTTTGGCCGTGGTCGATCTGGGCGGCGGTCGTCCTTCTGATTCTCGCTTATATCGCCCAAGACCGCAGCTTGCCCAAGCCTGAGGAGGGCGAGATGGCGGAGCTGGACTGCCTTGCGCTCAATATCTATTTCGAGGCCCGCAACGAGACCCTGGAGGGCAAACGCGCGGTCGGCCACGTGGTGATGAACCGGGTCCGGGACGAAGCCTTCCCCGGCTCCGTGTGCCAGGTGATTCAGGACGGCGGCGAAGCGGTCCGCGGCGGCTGCCAATTCTCCTGGTGGTGCGACGGGCGCAGCGACAGGCCGCTCGAAAACCTCGCCTGGCGCGAGAGCCGGGAGATCGCCTGGGACGTCATGCGTGGCGTTTCGCGCGACCCGACCTACGGCGCGCTCTGGTATCACGCCGACTATGTCTCGCCCGAGTGGAGCGCCGCGCTGGCAAGAAGCCGCCACATCGGCCGCCACATCTTCTATCAGCGGCCGAACTAGTCCCGGCCGGGCAGAAGCGGCCCCTACCCTAG
>CALJXB010000418.1 GCA_937974415.1 uncultured Kiloniellales bacterium | reverse complement strand
AGCACGGGCAGGCTGACGCTGAGAAACACCAGGATGCCGAGGGGCAAGCCGATCAGGGTGCCGATCAGCAAGCGGCCGAGGACTTTCTTGTGCACCTGGCGATAGAGCGACGGCGCCAGGACGACGGCGATGAGTAGGCTGAGGAGGATGGTCACCTGAACGGCCGCGCCGCTGTTCATCACCATAAGGATGATCGGGCCCGCTATGACGCCGAAGCCGATGCCCGTCGCCGCCTGCAGGAGGGCGGCGGCCAGCACGGCGGCGTGTAGGGCGATGAGGGTCGCGTCCATCGATCGAAATCCGCTGGCGTTCGAGGCTCCCGAAGCGGAGGGCCTCCTCCCGCTGTCATCCAGTTGGGAGACCCTCGGCGGGAGGACCCTCGGCGCTGTCATGTGGAGGTGGGCGGGCGGCGAAACTCCCGGCCCCGCCGTCCTCCCCTCACGCTCTTTGATAGGGAATCCGGTTGCAAATATCGAGTTATTTTGTAGATCAATAGCATGTCGTTTTGTTATATCGAATGGGAGCGGGGGCTATGCTGAAACACCGCCAGATCGAGGCTTTCCATGCGGCCGTGCGGCTCGGCTCGGCATCCGCCGCGGCGGAGGCGCTTTACGTTACGCAGCCGGCGGTCAGCCGGCTGATCGCGGACCTGGAGCGGCGGGTCGGCTTCGCGCTCTTCGAACGGCGCCAGCGCGGCCTGCACCCAACCGACGATGGGATCCTACTGTTCGAGGAAGTCGAGCGCTCGTTCCGCGGCATGGACCTGATCGCCGAGGCCGCCGAGGCCATTCGCAGCCATCGCATCGGCCGGGTCCGGGTGATCGCCATGCCGGCCTACGCCGACGGATTTCTCTCGCGCATTATCGGCGACTTCATCGTCAAGCACCCGGGTATCATGATCGAGTTGGAAATTGCCCCGAAGAAGGCGACCATCGCGCGGGTCCTCTCGGAACAGTTCGATCTCGGGATCACCACTCTGCCGCTCGACGAGCCGGGCCTGCAGGTTCACCGCCTGGTCACGCGCGAGGCGGTCTGCGTTTACCACAAGTCGCACCGCTTTCGAGGGGCGCCTACCGTCGACGCGGCCGACTTGGCGGAGGAGCCTTTCGTCGCCCTCTCGACCGGAAGCCCCTTCCGCCTGGCCATCGATCACCTGCTTCGAGGAGTCGGCGTCCAGCCCCGCATCGTGGCCGAGGTCCGGACCCAGCGGGCGATCTGCAACATGGTGGCGGCGCGAGCCGGCGTGTCGATCCTGGATTCCGGCGTGGCCCAGGACTTCGTTCCCAGGCATCTGGCCTCGGCGCGTGTGCGGCCGGCCTTGGACTGGACCGTGGCGGCGGTGACGCCGCAGCGCACGATTCCCTCCCAGGCCACCCAAGCGCTCTTGCAGGAACTGGCTGCGGTGCTGCAGGACGATCCGGCGTGAGCCGGCGCGAAGGGGCAAATAAATGGGGGAGCGGACTCCCCCATGAAGTCTGACCGTCTATCGGGAAGGATTACATCCAACCGCGTTCCTTGTAGTACTGGATGGCGCCGTCGTGCAGCGGCGCCGAGAGCCCGTCCTTGATCATCTCTTCTTCCTTCAGATGATTGAACGCGGGATGCAGGCCCTTGAAGGTGTCGAAGTTGTCGAACACCGCCTTGACGATCTCGTAGATAACCTCCGGCGGCGTGTCGGTCGAGGCAACGAAGGTCGCGCCGACACCGTAGGTCTTCACGTCGTCCGGGTTGCCCCGGTACATACCGCCCGGAATCGTGGCGTAACGGTAATAGGGATTTTCGCCGACCAGCTTGTCGATGACGGGGCCGCTTACTTCGACGATGACCGCGTCGCACGAGGTGGTCGCTTCCTTGGTAGTTCCGGAGGGATGGCCCACCAGCCAGAAGTAGGCGTCGATCTTGTTGTCGCAGAGCGCCTGGCTCTGTTCCGCCGACTTCAACTCACTGGCGAGCGCCAGATCGTCGCGGCTCCAGCCGAGGGCCTCTTCCATCACCTCCCAGGTGCCCCGGGTGCCCGAGCCCGGATTGCCGATGTTGACTCGCTTGCCCAAGAGGTCGTCCAGATGGCGAATTCCGGAGTCCGCCCTGGCTATGATCGTTACCGGCTCCGGGTGGATCGAGAAGACCGCCCTGAGGCCCTCGAACGGACCCTGATCCTCGAACTTCGAGGTGCCGTGATAGGAATGGTATTGCCAGTCGGACTGGGCCACGCCCATGTCGAGCTCGCCGGCGCGAATCGTGTTGATGTTGTAGACCGAGCCGCCGGTCGATTCGACCGAGCAGCGCAGGCCGTGCTCCTTGCGGTTCTTGTTGACCAGCCGACAAATGGCGCCGCCCGTCGGGTAGTAGACCCCGGTGACGCCGCCGGTGCCGATGGAGACGAATCGCGTCTCGGCCGCGTTGACCGAACTGCCAAGGCCCCACAGCGCGCAGCCCACCAAGGCCGCGAGCGCGGTTAGCCGCGAGACTTTGCTCATCATGATTGTCACCTCCTCTGTCGCTTGTTCGAGTTTTCTTGCTGCTGATACTGCCCCTCGCATGATAGAAAAGAAAATCATTTCTAGAGCATCTAATATGATCAGTTATTATGTCATATCCGTGGATCGTCTTAAGACCCATCGCTGTCCGTCGAGGAGCGGTCCCGATCTGCGGTCCGGTCAGGGGCCAAGAACCCGGATCGCCCGGCCACGCTAGCTCAAATGGACGATCACCGAGCCTTCCGAGACGCTCGGCGCGGCCGTGTCCAGATCGGCGGCGTTTTCCGCGATCCAGTTGCGCGCGGCCTCAACGCTCTCGTCGGTCCCCGCCTTGTCCTGGCAGATGGTCACCGAAATGCCTCCGTCATCGGTTTGCACGGCCGTATAGGACACGAACCCCGTGACCACACCAATGACACTCTCGACTTCGTCTTTGCGCGTTTCCATCAGCTCGAACAGCTCCTTGGCTCCGCTGCCGGAGTAGCTTCGTATGACGGCGTGCATTGGACCCTCTTCCTGTGTGGTGAGTTGCCCGGCGGCCAAGCGCAAGCCTCGGCGCCGATTCTTGGTCGATCAACCATCGGATGATAGGGGCGCCGTGTTGCGCCGGCAATCCGGAACCCGGGGCCACACAAATAGGCGTGCGTTTCTTGGTTGAATTCGTCCGCCGACGCCGCTTCGACCGACGGAGCTGTTTTACAGTGGCCGCGCCTCTGCTATCCAAGGGCATGAGGAGACGGCGCGATCGGGCCTTGAGATCGTCATGACGGAACCTTCGCCGCGGCGGCTAATTCCCGACCGGCCTTTCCCGGCCTATGCCTATCTTCCTGGCCGCACGCCCCATCCGACCCGCGACCCCGAGGGACACAGCTACGGTGCGCGCCCGGACACGCCGGAGCTTCCCGACCCGGAGGACTGGCGTGCCTGCGGCGACTACCTCTACGGCATTGATCTCTTCAACCACGGTTTCTACTGGGAGGCCCACGAAGCCTGGGAAGGTCTCTGGGTCGCCTGCGGGCGCCGCGGCCCGACTGCGACCTTTCTACAAGCGCTCATCAACCTAGCCGCGGCCGGCTTCAAGGCGCGCTGGGGCAATGCCCGGGGCCTGCGGGCCAATGCCGAGACGGCGCTTCGCCTGTTCGAAACCGCGCTCCGCGAACTCGGCCCTGGGACACGGCAGTACATGGGCCTCGAACTGCACGGTCTGATCGACGCGGCGGCCGCGTTCTCCCAGGCCCGGCCGGCCGCGCGACGAGGGTCGGGCGAGCCGCTGGCCTTCGAACTCCGGCTGAAGCCGGACTAGGGGGCCTCCGGGCCTTGACACCGCTTGGCGGTCAAAGAGACTGCTTGGCGGGTTTCCGTCGACCGAAAGCGAGCGCAGATGACGCTCTATTTTCCCTTGGACGAGTACCAGGACCGCTGGGCCCGTGTTGCGCGCGACATGGCCGAGATGGGCTATGACGCGGCCGTTGTCTGGAGCCGGTCGGGCGGCAGCTACGACCGCTGTGGCGACGTTCTCTACCTCAGCAACTATGTCTCCACCGAGTCCGGTCAGGAGCCCGACAACAAACTGCGCCGCGCCAGCGCGTTTGCCGCAGTGATTCTCACGCCCGGCGAGACGCCGCTGCTTGTCGCCGACGAGCCGCCGCCGGAAGAGTCCATCGCTACCGAGCGTTTCATCTGGTCCTACGACACGGTGAGCGCGGTGGCCGGTCGTCTGCGACAGTTCGGCGACCGGAAGGTCGCTCTGGTCGGCAGCGACGTCTTGCCCATGAAGTATGCCGGCGCGCTCACCGAGGCCTGTCCCCAACTCGTCATCGACGACATGCTTGTGCACCGGGCCCGCATGCGCAAATCGCCGCGCGAGCTGGACGCGTTGCGCCAAGCCGGCGCCATTGCCTCGCAGGCCCTGACCCTCGTCATGGAGGCGCTCCTCGCCGGCAAGACCGAGGCCGAGGCGGCTGCCCTCGGCGCCGCCGAGGTCATGCGCGCGGGCGGCGCCGTCCACTTCATTCCCATATCCCACGGCGACCGCATCGAGGACTTTTGCCGCAACCATTTGACCGGCTATAGCCAGGATGCGCCCAAACCGGGCGATCTGGTGCGCGCTTGGGTCTACGGTCCCATGTGGCAGGGCTATTGGATGGACCCCGGCCGCACCGCGGCGGTCGGGACCCCGACCGGCGATCAGCGCCGGCTGATCGAGGCCTGCGCGGGCATCGTCGAAACGATCATCGACGCCATCGAGCCGGGCGTGACGGTCCTGCAGATGGCCGAGCTCGGAGAGCGCCTGACCGAAGAGGCCGGCGGCGGCCGGGATCAAGCCGCTATGAAATGGCCGATCTACGGGCACGGCCTTGGCTTGTTTTGGGAGAAGCCGGATATCAGCACCGTCTTTGCCGAGTTCGATATGGCGTTCGAGCCCAACATGGCCTTCGGGATCGAGGCGTTTCTCGCCCATGACGGCGTCGGCAGTGCGGGCTTCGAGCAGAACATCATCGTCAATGAAGTGGGCACCGAATTGCTCACGACCACGCCGATGCTGTGGTGGGATTGAGATTCGGCGAGGGCGGCCCATGGCGAGCGAGGAAACGATGGGATCGGATCAAGACCGTTTCAGCCTCAAGGGCAGCGAGCGCTCCATGAAGGCGGTGGTGACCGCCGGCAACGGCGGCTATGACAAGCTCGAGTACCGGGATGTCCCGGTCCCGCGCCCGGGTCCTGGGGAGGTTCTGCTTCACGTCCTTGCTGCGGGCGTCAACAACACGGAGATCAACACCCGTCTGGGATGGTACTCCTCGACGGTTACGACGGCGACGGACGCGGCCGCCGAAGCGGAGGAAAGGGAAGCCGTCGCCAAGGCGGACGGCGGCTGGAACGAGGCGACGCCATTCCCGTTCATCCAAGGCACAGATTGTTGCGGCCGGGTCGTCGAAGTCGCGCCCGGCGGCGATGCGGGCATGATCGGCGACCGGGTCCTGGTACGGCCCTGCATGCGCCCCCAGGGCTTCGGGTCCATGGAGAATGCCTGGATGGCGTCGGACTTCGACGGCGCCTTCGCTCAGTTCGTCAAGGTTCCGGCCTCGGAAGTGTTCCCGGTGGACTGCGATTGGAGCGACGCCGAGCTCGGCTCGATCCCCTGCGCCTACGGGACGGCCGAGAACATGCTGCACCGGGCGAAGGTCGGTGCCGGAGAGCAGGTGCTGGTCGCCGGCGCATCGGGCGGCGTCGGCTCGGCCGTCGTGCAGCTCGCCAAGCGGCGCGGCGCACACGTGACGGCCATTGCAGGCAAGACGAAATTGGATCAGGTGCGGGCCATCGGCGCGGACCAGGTCGTCGTGCGCGACGAGGACATCGTCGCCCGGCTCGGCGAGGACGCGGTGGACGTGGTCGTCGACAATGTGGCCGGCGAGGCCTTCGGCGCCATGTTGAAGGTGCTGAAGAGAGGCGGCCGCTATGCCTCCTCCGGCGCCATCGCCGG
>CALJXB010000417.1 GCA_937974415.1 uncultured Kiloniellales bacterium | reverse complement strand
GGCGAGGAGGCCTGGCGCCATCTCAAGGAGCGGCCGGACGATTGGCACCGGGCGCTCGGGCCCCGCTGCTTTCACCTGGGGCCGGAGCGGGACATGGGCATGCGCGACGGCCTCGACCACCGCTTCGTCGACGACCTCGCGCAGGCGGACTTCATCCTGCTCACCGGGGCCCTCAACCAGGCCGATACCCGAGAGACCTATACGGCGCTCCTCGAATCGGCCTTGGCGCGTGGCCTCCCGATGGTCTGCGCCAACCCGGACTACGTGGTGATTCGCGGCGGCGCTGAGGAGATCTGCGCCGGCACCATCGCGCTCGCCTACGAAGACATGGGCGGGGACGTACGCTATCACGGCAAGCCCCATGCCGGGATCTACCGTACCTGCCTCGGTCTGTTCGACGGAATTCCAGCCGAGCGCATCCTGGCGGTCGGCGATTCCGTACGTACCGATATAGTCGGCGCCCAGTCCATGGGCGTGCAGTCGGTCTTCGTCGTCTCGGGCATTCACGAGGCCAAGCTCGTGAGCGCGGAGACCGGCGCCATCGACCAAGACCGGTTGGCCGAGCTCTACCGGGCCGAGGGCGGAACGCCGCTCGCGGCCCTGCCTACCTTCCGCTGGTAAGAGGGCCGCTGGTAACGGGGCGCGGCCCGAAGGATTTCTTGGGGGCGAAAGCCGCCTTTAGGGGGCCCGTTACCTACGGCCAAGCCCATTGCGCGCACCTGGCACTGGGACTTCGACAGCCCGCCCGAGCGGATTTGGCCGCTGTTGTCCGACACCGCCCGATTCAACGAGGCGGCCAACCTGCCGCTCCACGATATCGAGGAAACCCCGCGGCCGGACGGATCGGTGCTTTACATGGCCAGGGCCCGCAAGGGTCCCTTCGAGCTGGTGTGGGAGGAAAAGCCGGTCAACTGGGTGAGCGGCGAATGGTTCGAGCACTGCCGCGAGTTCCGCAAGGGTCCCCTCAAGAGCCTCTGCGCCGAATTCAAGCTGACGCCCGAGGGCGCGGGCAGCCGGGGCGCCTACACGGTCACCGCCGAGGCCGCGAATCCGCTGGGCATCGCCATGCTGCGCACGGCCTTTTTCGAGTCCGCCCGGCGCAACTTCACCGGCCTGGCCGAGAGCGCCCGGGACTGCGCCGCCGGCCGGCGCGACACGGCCTTCGACTTCGAGCCGCCCAGCCTGCCGGCGGGCGCCGAGGAGCGCCTCGCCGAGCGGGTAGCCGAGATCGAGGCCTCCGGCCACGGCCGCGGCCTGGCGGGGCGGCTGGCGAACATGATCCGCACGGCCCAGGAGGTGGATCTGACCCAGATCCGGCCCCTGAAGCTGGCCCGGCTGTGGCAAGTGCCGGAGCTGCAGACCATCGAGCTCTGCCTCGAGGCGACCCGCGCCGGCTTGCTGGAGCTGCGCTGGGACCTGCTGTGCCCGCGCTGCCGCATCGCCAAGCAGGTGGTGGGCAGCCTCGACGAACTGCCGAGCGGCGCCCATTGCGGCACCTGCAACATCGACTATGACCGGAACTTTTCCAGGAACGTGGAGTTGAGCTTCCGCCCGGCGCCGGCGGTGAGGCCCTTGGGCATCGGCGAATACTGCCTCTTCGGGCCCATGTCCACGCCCCACATCCGGGTGCACGTCACCCTCGAGGCCGGCACGACGCGCCACCTGGCGGCGGCGCTTGCGCCCGGCCCTTACCGCCTGCGCACGCTGGAGCCGGGGGCGGAATGGGACATCGAGTGGCCGGGCGGCGGGTTTCCGGAGGTGATTGCCGCGGACGAGGCGGTCACCGCCGGGGAGCCCGTCCCAAGCGGCGAGGTTCATCTCCGCAACGACAGCAAACGGCGGCTCACTTTCGTGGTGGAGGAGCGGGCCTGGGTGGCTGACGCCCTCACCGCCGATCGGGCGACTAGCCTGCAGGCCTTTCGCGACCTCTTCTCCGACCAGGTACTGCGACCCGGCGACGAGGTGGCGGTCCGGCGCATGGCGCTCTTGTTCACCGACCTGAAGGATTCGACGGCGCTCTACGACGCCGTCGGCGACGCCAGCGCCTATCACCTGGTGCGCGCCCACTTCGCCTATCTGGCCGCCATCGTGCGCGCCCACGGCGGCGCCATCGTCAAGACCATCGGCGACGCCATCCTCGCCGCCTTCCTCGACCCGGCCGCGGCACTCGCGGCGGCCATCGAGATGCAGCGCGAAGTCGGGCGTTTCAACGCCGCGCAGGAGGGCCGGGGCATCGTGCTCAAGGTCGGGCTGCACGATGGGCCGGTCATCGCGGTCACCCTGAACGACCGGCTCGACTACTTCGGCGCCACCGTGAACCTGGCCGCCCGGCTGCAGGCCGAGAGCCGGGGCGGCGACGTGGTCTTGTCCCGCGTCCTGGCGGCGGACCCGGGCGTGGCCGCGCAGCTCGACCGCCAGCAGGCCAGCGAGGAGCAGGCCCGGCTCAAAGGTTTCGACCGACCGGTCGATTTTCTCCGCCTCACCTTCGGCTAGAGGCATTTTCCCGATTGCTTTCGGACGCATTCGGGCGGACCATCGGGGCGTGTCGGGGGAGGTCGCGACATGTCCGGTGATGCCCGATTTCGCATCGAAGCCCTGACGGACGACGCCGAGGCGCGCCGCCTCCGAATCCGCTGGGGCGACGGCCATGAGAGCCGGTTCCACTACGTGTGGCTCCGCCACGCCTGCTTCTACCCGGCCAATCCCGGGCTCGACCCCCGGAACGAGACGCTGCGCCCTCCGGACGACCCGGACCGACTCGCCCTTGAGACCATGACCTTGGACGACGGCGTCCTTGCCATCCGCTGGGCGCCTGACGGCGAGAGCACCCGCCACGAGGCCCGCTGGCTGCGCGAGCACTGTTATTGCGAGGACGCCCGGCGGGCGCGCAAGCACCGGCCGAGCCTGTGGGACGGCGCCACGGCGATGGCGCTTCCTTGGTTCGCCTACGACGAGCTGAGCGACGACGAAGGCGTCTACCGGCTGTTCCTCCGGATCCGTGATCACGGCTTGGCGCGCCTGCGCGGTGTGCCGGCGACGCGGGACGCGATCGAACATCTGGCCGGGCTGTTCGGGCCGATTCACGAGACCAACTACGGCCGCATCTTCGACGTGCGGACCGATTCCGATATCGCCGTGGCGGCCAACAAGGCGTCCTTCCTCGGGCCCCACACGGACGAGAACTACCGCCACGCGCCGCCCGGCATCTCGCTGTTTCACTGCCTGGAGGCGAGTGCCAACGGCGGGGGCGAGTCCCTGCTGGTCGACGGATTCCTGGCGGCCGAGCGCCTCTCTGTCAGCGACCCCGAGGCCTTCGAATTGCTCGGCCGGGTGCCGATCCGCTTCGTCGGCGATTCCCACCAGAACGACCACCTCTGGGCCGAGGGCCGGGTGATTTGCCGGGACGGGGACGGCGACGTGGTGGGCATCCGCTATACCGACCGGACCCTGCCGCCTCTCGACCTGCCGGAAGACCTCATCGAGCCCATGTACCGGGCGCTGCGGGCCTTCGCCCAGGAGCTCTACAGCCCGAACCTGCCCCTGCGCTATCTCATGCGCCCAGGGGATCTGCACGTCTTCGACAACCAGCGGGTCCTGCACGCCCGCACCGCCTTCGATCCCACCGCCGGCACCCGCCACCTGCAGCAGTGCGCCGTCGACCGGGACGAGTTCCACTACCGCCTGCGGCTCATGGCGATCCGCCGCGGCCTCGACGACGCCCGCCTGGTCATGGCCGGCGGGGCGTTGGCGTAGTTTCGTCCGAGTCGACAAACGCGGGCATTTTGTTTATTGTGCAGTGCAGCATAAAGGTTCAAGCGCGAGGCAATCATGAGCGAGGACACGCCGAAAACCGTGCAGGACTGGCAGGATCTGGCCAAGCGGGAGCTGAAGGGCAGCGACCCGGCCGATCTCGTGTGGCAGACGCCCGAGGGCATCGCGGTGAAGCCGCTCTACACCGCCGCCGACCTGGAGGGCCTGGAGACCCTCGAGACCCTGCCGGGCTTCCCGCCCTACCTGCGCGGCCCGCGCGCCACCATGTACGCCAACCGGCCTTGGACCCTCCGGCAGTACGCTGGCTTCTCCACCGCTGAGGACTCCAACGCCTTCTACAAACAGGGCCTCAAGATGGGCCAGAAGGGGCTTTCCGTCGCCTTCGACCTGGCGACCCACCGGGGCTACGATTCCGACCACCCGAGGGTCGTCGGCGACGTCGGCAAGGCGGGGGTCGCGATCGATTCCGTCGAGGACATGAAGATCCTCTTCGACGGCATCCCGCTCGATGAGATGAGCGTCTCTATGACCATGAACGGGGCGGTGTTGCCGGTGCTCGCGAGCTACATCGTGGCCGCCGAGGAGCAGGGGGTGGGCCAGGAGAAGCTCTCCGGCACCATCCAGAACGACATTCTCAAAGAGTTCATGGTCCGCAACACTTATATCTACCCGCCGGCGCCCTCCATGCGCATCGTGGCCGACATCATCGCCCACACGGCCGAGCACATGCCGCGCTTCAATTCGATCTCGATCTCCGGCTATCACATGCAGGAGGCCGGCGCGACGGCGGTGCAGGAGCTCGCCTTCACCCTGGCCGACGGCCTGGAGTACGTACGCACGGCCAGCTCGCGCGGGCTCGACGTGGACGCCTTCGCGCCGCGCCTCTCGTTCTTCTTCGCCATCGGCATGAACTTTTTCATGGAGGTGGCCAAGCTCCGGGCGGCGCGCTTCCTGTGGGCCCGGATCATGAGCCGGTTCGAGCCCAAAAACCCCCTGAGCCTGGCCCTGCGCACCCATTGCCAGACCTCCGGCGTCAGCCTCACCGAGCAGGACCCGACCAACAACGTGGTGCGCACGGCCATCGAGGCGCTCGCCGCGGTGCTCGGCGGCACCCAGTCGCTGCACACCAACTCCTACGACGAGGCGATCGCCCTGCCGACCCCCACCTCGGCGCGAGTGGCGCGCAACACCCAGCTCATCCTGCAGCACGAGGCCGGCGTCACCCAGGTGGTGGACCCCTTGGCCGGCAGCTACTTCGTTGAGAGCCTGACCGCCAGCCTGGTCGCCGAGGCGGAAAAACTGATCGCCGAGGTGGAGGAGCTGGGCGGCATGACCAAGGCGGTGGAGGCTGGCATGCCCAAGCTCAGGATCGAGGAGGCGGCGGCCCGCCGTCAGGCCCGCGTCGACCGGGGCGAGGACGTGATCGTCGGGGTCAACAAGTACCAGGCCGAGACCGGCGAGCAGCCCGAGACCCTCGAGGTCGACAACACCGCCGTGCGCAAGCAGCAGATCGCACGGCTGGAGCAAATCCGCGCGACTCGGGACGCGGCCGCCTGCCAGGGCGCGCTGGACGCCCTCACCGCGGCGGCCAAGTCCGGCGAGGGCAACTTGTTGGCGCTCGCCATCGAGGCGGTGCGGGCCCGGGCCACGGTCGGCGAGGTCTCCGACGCCCTGGAGACGGTCTATACCCGCCACAAGCCGGAGATCCGCAGCATCGCCGGGGTCTACGGCGCCGCCTACCACGACGATCCCCAGTTCCAGCAGATCCAGGGCGCGGTCGAGGCCTTCGCCGGGGAAGAGGGGCGGCGCCCGCGCATGCTGGTGGTGAAGCTCGGCCAGGACGGCCACGACCGGGGCGCCAAGATCATCGCCTCGGCCTTCGCCGACATCGGCTTCGACGTGGATATCGGTCCGCTGTTCCAGACGCCCGAGGAAGCGGCCCGCCAAGCGGTCGAGAACGACGTCCACCTGATCGGCGTCTCGACCCAGGCGGCCGGCCACAAGACCCTGGTGCCCGAGCTGGCGGCGGCCCTCAAGAGAGCCGGGGCGGACGACATTCTCGTCATTTGCGGCGGCGTTATCCCGGCCAAGGACTACGACTTTCTCAAGGCCGCGGGCGTCAGCGCCATCTACGGCCCCGGCACCAACATCCCCGAGGCCGCCCAGGAGATCCTCGGCCTGCTCAGCGCCCGCCGCGCCGCCGCGTGAGGGCGTCTAGGGTCCAAGCCCGTCGGCAGATCGGCCGAATCGCGGCCAATTCACGTTGACTCCCGGTCTCGGTGCCTCTGTGGTTCACTCTCAATCAGATTGAGCCGAAGCGAGGCATAACCTTTGCGCCGTCCCACCACCTTCGACCCCGGCCAGGTCGACGTCGACAACCAGCTCCGCACCTTGCGCGAGATGTTGCCTTACCTGTGGCCGGCGGGCGAGCCGGGCTTGCGGCGCCGGGTAGTCATCGCCATGGCGCTCCTGGTGGCGGCCAAGGCGACCACGGTTTACGTGCCGATCATCCTGCGCGACGCCGTCGACGCGCTCTCCCTGCCGTCGGGCCAGATCGTGCTTACCCTGGCGCTCGGCCTGCTGATCGCCTACGGCGCCGCGCGTATTCTGGCGCGGGGCTTCGGCGAGTTGCGCGACGCGGTCTTCGCCAAGGTGGCCCAGCACGCGATCCGCCTGGTGGCGCTGCGCACCTTCCGCCACCTCCACGCGCTTTCCTTGCGCTTTCACCTGGAGCGCCAGACCGGCGGCCTGTCGCGGGTGATCGAGCGCGGCACCAAGGGGATCGAGTTCCTACTGTCCTTCGTGCTGTTCAACGTG
>CALJXB010000416.1 GCA_937974415.1 uncultured Kiloniellales bacterium | reverse complement strand
GAATCGACCCCGCCCGAGAGGCCGCAGATCACTTTGCCGCGGCCCACCGCGCTGCGGACCTGCTCGACCGCCTGGTGGCGGAAATGGGCCATGGTCCAGTCGCCGGCGCAGCCCGCCACCTTGTGGACGAAGTTGGCGAGCAGGCGGGCGCCGTCGGGCGTGTGCACCACCTCGGGATGGAACTGCACGGCGTAGATCCGCCTGGTGTCGTCGGCGATCATGGCGAAGGGCGCGCTGTCGGAGGTGGCGATGACCCGAAAGCCCTCGGGCAGCCGCACCACCCGGTCGCCGTGGCTCATCCAAACCTGGTGCCGCTCGCCGCGCTGCCATAGGCCCTCGGTGAGGCCGCAATCTTCGGTGATCTCGACGGTGGCGCGGCCGAACTCCTGGTGATCCGAGCCCTCGACCTCGCCGCCGAGCTGGGCGCAGAGGGTCTGCTGTCCGTAGCAGATCCCGAGGATCGGCACGCCGAGCTCGAAGACCGGCTGCGGCACCCGCGGCGTGTCAGCGGCCACCACCGAGGCCGGCCCGCCGGAGAGAATCACCGCGCTTGGCGCGAAGGCCTCGATGCGCACCGGGTCCACGTTGAACGGGAAGATCTCGCAGTAAACGCCGGCCTCGCGCACCCGCCGGGCGATCAGCTGGGTCACCTGGGACCCGAAGTCCAGAATCAAGACTCGGTCCGTCATGAGCGCGCCTCCCCGTCCGATTCCCCGTCCGACTCCCCGCCCGATTCTCCGTCCCGGGAGATCGCCAGCCAGGACTCCAGATCCGGCCAGGCATAGCCGGTCTCGTCCAACAAGGTGCCGGCGAAGGTCTCCTTGCGCTCGGCCACCGCGCTACCGCCCACCGCCTCGTAGAAGAACCGCGCCGGATTGGCCGAGAGCACCCAAATGACGGCGTCGCGCTTGTCCCGCACGACCAGGTCCGCGAAGAGCGCCCGGATCAGAGCCCGGCCGATGCCCCGGCCCTGCCAGTCCTCCGCCACATAAAGGGTGAAGACCTCGCCACCATACGGCAGGCCATAGGGCCGCGACGGGCCGCAGCTGCCGAAGCCGACCACCTGCGGCCCCCCGGTATCGTTGGCACTGGCGGCGGCGCTTTCGACCTCGGCCACCAGAATGGTCTCTTCGGCCTGGGGCCGGCCGAGCAGCCGGCGCCAGGACCGCATCTGGCCGACCTCGGTCATGTCGACCAGATAGGCATCGGGGACCACGCCGGCATAGGCGACCCGCCAGGTGGTGACGTGGACCCGGGCGATGGCCGCGGCGTCGTCGAGGCCGGCGGATCGCAGATTGACCCGGATCCGGCTCACGGGTGCCCGCTCACAGGTCTTTGCGGTAGTTGGGCGCCTCGCGGGTGACCGCCACGTCGTGCACGTGGCTTTCGCGCAGGCCCGCGCTGCTCACCCTGAGGAAACGGCAGCCCCGGCGCATGTCGGCGACGGTGGCGCAGCCGGTGTAGCCCATGGCCGCGCGCAGGCCCCCGATCAGCTGGTGGATCACGGCGCCGGCGGGACCCTTGTAGGGCACCCGCCCCTCGATGCCTTCGGGGACGAGTTTCAGCTTGTCGGCCACCTCGGCCTGGAAATAGCGGTCGGCCGAGCCGCGCGCCATGGCGCCCAAGGACCCCATGCCGCGGTAGGACTTGTAGGAGCGCCCCTGATAAAGAAAGACCTCGCCCGGGCTCTCCTCGGTTCCGGCCAGGAGCGATCCGATCATGACGCAATCGGCGCCGGCGGCGACCGCCTTGGCCACGTCGCCGGAGTACTTGACGCCGCCGTCGGCAATCACCGGCGTGTCGCTGTCGAGGCAGGCCTCCACGGTCTCGAAGAGGGCGGTCAACTGGGGCACCCCGACGCCGGCGACGATTCGGGTGGTGCAGATCGAGCCGGGCCCGATGCCGACCTTGATGGCGTCCGCGCCGCTGTCGACCAGGGCCTTGGCGCCTTCCGCCGTGGCCACGTTGCCAGCGATCACCTGGGCCCGGTTGGACAGCGCCTTGACCGCGCCGACCGCCTCCAACACGCCGCGCGAATGGCCGTGGGCGGTGTCGACCACGATCACGTCGACTCCGGCGTCGAGCAGGCCCTCGGCCCGCAACAAGCCGTCGCGGCCGACGCCAACCGCCGCCGCGACCCGCAGCCGCCCGCTTTCGTCCTTACAGGCGGTGGGATGGGCTTCGGCCTTTTCGATGTCCTTCACCGTGACCAGGCCGATGCAGCGAAATTCCTCGTCGACCACCAAGAGTTTCTCGATGCGGTGCTGGTGCAGGAGGCGCTTGGCCTCCTCGCGTTCGACCCCTTCGCGCACCGTGATCAGGTCGTCGCGGGTCATCAGCTCGCTGACCGGCTGCTTGTGGTCCTCGGCGAAGCGCACGTCCCGGTTGGTCAAGATGCCGGCGAGCCGGCCGTTGTTCCGCTCCACCACGGGAATGCCGGAGATGCGGTAGCTGTCCATCAGCGCCAACGCATTGGCCAGGGGCTCGTCGGGATGGATGGTGACCGGATTGACCACCATGCCGCTCTCGAACTTCTTGACCTTGCGGACCTCGTCGGCCTGCTCCTGGACGCTCAGGTTCTTGTGGATCACGCCGATGCCGCCGGCCTGGGCCATGGCGATGGCCAGGCCGCTTTCGGTCACCGTGTCCATGGCGGCCGATATCAGCGGGATGCCGAGCTCGATGCTGCGGGTCAGCCGCGATGTCGTGCGGGTCTCAGAAGGCAGGATGGCGGATTCCGCTGGTTCAAGGAGGACGTCGTCGAATGTCAGCGCCTCGCGGATCTCCATGCCAATCCTCATGTCGTCGATTGGCGCGCCACTATACACAACGCGCCCCTCTTGCCAAGCCAATTGCCGCGGGAATTGCCGCGTGTCGCGAAAGCACCGGGGCGGCACCCGGCGCGGCGCATCACAGGGCTGCGTCGGAGGAACCGTCCGGCGGACCGTCCGTCGTTTGGGGCGCGCCGCGAAAGCCGGTGGCGACCACGTAGAGCTCGGCCGAGTCCTTGCGGCTGGCCGGCGGCTTGACGTGCTGGACCTTGGCGAAGCCGCGCTTGAGTCGGGCCAGCAGGCCGGCCTCGGTGCCGCCCTGAAGTACCTTGGCGACGAAGGCCCCGCCCGGCGCAAGCAGCGCCTCGGCGACGTCGAGCGCCGCCTCGACCAGGGCCATGGTCCTGAGATGGTCGGTCGCGGCGTGGCCCGTTGCTGCCGCGGCCATGTCGCTCATCACCAGGTCGGCCGGGCCGGCAAGGGCGGCGCGCAGACGCTCCGCCGTCTCCGGCTCGCGCACGTCGCCGACGAGAAAGTCCGCCCCGGCGAGGGCCTCGACCGGCTCCAGGTCGATGCCGACCACTTGACCCCCGGCCACCTGCCCTCCGGCCCGCGCGAGCGCGACCTGGGACCAGCTGCCGGGCGCCGCGCCCAGGTCGAGCACCCGGGCGCCACGCCGGATGAGGCGCAGCTTGTCGTCCATCTGGGCCAGCTTGAAGGCGGAGCGCGCCCGGTAGCCGCGGCGCTGGGCTTCCTCCACATAGGGGTCGCTGAGCTGGCGCTTCAGCCAGCGCGTCGAGGAGGTGCTGCGCCCCTTGGCGGTGCGGACCTTCTCTTTCAGGCTGCGCCCGGAAAACCCGCTGGCGGTCGTGCCGCGGCGCCCGCCCTTGGTCCCAGCCTTCCTGCCGCCGCGCACGCCACCGGGGCCACGGCTCATGACGCGGGTGCGCAGGGGCTCGCCAGGACCGCCCCTGCGACCGGCGCCTGGGCAGCCCCCTGAGCTGTCTCTTGAGCGGACCCGTCGCCGGCCATGAGGCACAGCAGCATGCCCTCGCGCAGGCCCCGGTCCGCCACGCAGAGGCCGCTGGCCGGCCAGAGCGTGCAGATCGCCTCGAGGATGGCGCAGCCAGCGATCACCAAATCGGCCCGCTCGTGGCCGATGCAGGGGTTGGCGAGGCGTTCGTCGTAGGACATGGCGGCGATGCGCCGGCTCACCCGGCCGACCGTATCGAGGCTCAGGCGCACGCCGTCGACCTGGCCCCGGTCGTAGCGCTTGAGCGCCTTGTGGACGCCGGTAAGGGTCGTGACGGTGCCCGAGATGCCGAGCATCTGAACCTCGCCCGCAGTCACCCGCCGGGCCAGGCCGTGTCGCGCCTCGATGGGCGCCAGGGCCGCGGCGACCTCGCTCATCATGCGCCGGTAGGTCGCCTCCGGAACCTCTTTGCCGCCATAGCGTTCGGTCAGGCTAACCACGCCGATGGGCAGGGAGTCCGAGGCCCGCAGCCTCGGCTGGGCGCCGTCGAGCGCGATCCAGCTGACTTCCGTGCTGCCGCCGCCGATGTCGAACAGCAGGGCATGAGGCCGCCCCTCGTCGAGCAGCGGCAGGCAGGACTGGAGACCCAGACGGGCCTCTTCCTCGGCGCTGATGATCTCCAGCTCGATTTCGGTCTCGTGGTAGACCCGCTGCAGGAACTCCGTGCAGTTGTCGGCCTGGCGGCAGGCCTCGGTGGCGACCGCCCGGGAGCAGGTGACGCCGGCGCGCCGCATCTTGGTGGCGCACACCCGGAGCGCCCCCAGCGTGCGCTCGATCGCCGCCTCGGACAGCTGGCCCTTGGCCGCCACCCCCTCGCCCAGGCGCACGATGCGCGAGAAGGCGTCGACGACCTGGAAGCCGCGCGCCGCGGGGCGCGCCACCAGCAGCCGGCAATTGTTGGTTCCGAGATCGACGGCGCCGTAGACGCCGTCCGCCTTGTCGCCGGCTTTCGCCGATCGCTTGTTCGGCCGGCGGCGCCGAGACTGGGATTTCGGCTGGGATTTCGGCTGGGGCGCCGGCCGAGCCGCCGGGGCCCGGTCGCGCGCCCGGGACGAATCCTGGGGCCAATCCGGGCCGCAGCTCGATCGCACCATGACCACCCCTTTCGCACCGCTCGGCCCGGCCAAGCCCCCATGGGTCGCGGAGCCTCTTGCGCCGCCGGGCCTCTTTGTAGGGCGGGACTCGCGCCCGCCTTGAGTTGACCGAGCTATCCTAACCGGGAAGCGCCCCGGGATACCAGTGCGGGCGGTGGTGTGTCTCCCGATCGGCGAAAGCCCGCGGCCGTCACCGGACCGGTTGCAAAGGGCGGGCCGGAGGGATTAATAAAGGGTGCGCGACGCCCGAAGCCGTCCGAGCCGGGCTGCGGCCGGCCGGGATCGCTCAGGCCGGCAGGCGTTGCGCGGATCCTGCTGGGGCATAGTTCAACGGTAGAACACACGGCTCTGGACCGTGCGATCCTGGTTCGAATCCAGGTGCCCCAGCCAATATTTTCAATGAGTTAGAAAATATTGTTTCTGTTTGCTCGATGATAGGTACCGGATAGGTACCAAACGGACATCTCTTTGACCCCGTCGCGGTGGCGACAACAGCCTGGCCGAAAGTTGGCAGGCTGAAGGTCCACCAGTCCTCCCAATTCGCTTTCCAGCCTTGGTATGGGTGCGAACATTATGTTCAGACCCATACCAGTCCCAGACCGATCCGAGGTCGCTGATTGGTTGGACTGGCTGGGCGTCGGACTGGGCCGGGATCACGCTTTTGACTACAACCGGAGATTGTTAACCTTTTCCGTGAAAAAGTCGAGCGACCCTGGCGGCGCGACTTATGGGCCTTGAGATATAGGAGAAAAATTCGCCCTTTAGACCTGGGTCGCGCAATGTAGCTTGCGAGCAATTCCCAGTGAGTTCCGCGGCTCCAGTCCACCAATGCTGAAAGATGGTGGGGATCGTAGAGGTTACTCGGTTGGAGTTTGGGACCCTGCCGCTTAGCGCTCTAGAAATTTGCCGCAAACAACGAATCGACTTAAAGTTCTGCATTTGTACCGCCTTCTGTCACACGGTGTAAAATGATTGCGAAAA
>CALJXB010000415.1 GCA_937974415.1 uncultured Kiloniellales bacterium | reverse complement strand
GGTGTCGACGGTGAAGCGAGTTGCAAGCTCGGACTCGATGGCGGTCACGCGGATCTGCGGGTGATCGACGGCGGCGCGCGCCTCTGCGACGCGCTGCTCCAGGCCAGCCATGCCCTCCCTTGGCTTCAAGGGATTTTGCGGGGAAACCAGCCACCAGATCTGGTCCAGGCCCAAGCGGTCGAGGGCGGTCACGCTGAGCTCCACATGGCCGTCGTGGGCGGGATTGAAGGAGCCGCCGAAAAGGCCGATGCGCATCCCGGGGTCGGGACGCCGGCCGCCCAGGGCCCGCTCCAAGGCCGCGGTGGATAGGGTGCTGCGTGGCACCTGGCTGGCAGCTCTCTTGCCGGGCCGCATCATGCTGCCGCGGCTCAGGGCTCGCCCCGGGGCCGGCGCCAAGCGCTGGCGTGACGCCCGGCGGTAGGATCGGGGGCCCTTTGATCGCTGACGGGCAGGCCGTTCGAAACCGAATAGTCACCGCTTGGGCGCATCAAAGGCTTCCTGCTACCCCTTTGCGATGGTGAAAGGATTGGCGCACTGTTCCGGTCGCTGCCGTTTGATTGTTACGATGCCGCCGCCTCTCCGATGTTGTTTCATTCGCTAGTCTTTCTGCTGGCTTTCCTGCCGCTCACCCTCGGTGCCCATTATCTCCTGGGAGAACGCTACGAATCGCGCGTCTGGGTTCTGATCATCGCATCTTTGGGCTTCTGCGGCTATTGGGGCCTTCGCTTCCTGCCGCTTCTTCCTGCCGCTTCTGGTCGTGCCCTATCACCTCGGCCTTCAGCCTCGACCCGCATCCAAGGCTGTGATCCGCTACCGGGAATGCAGGCGGCGCTTGGCGAACCTGGCCGTCTCGGTCCCGAACAGCCTGATTCTGGGCTTCATGATTCCTTCGAAGATCACCAGCCGCAACGAGAACGACTGTGACAACCGGCACGATACCCGCTGGAGGCCGTATCGTTGATTTTGTCGGCATCGCGCTCGAGGTATGCTGTGGCGTCCCCAGCCTGTTCGAGATCGTGCAGCCCGACCCACCGCAGACCGTGACGCCGCAGACCGTGACGCCGCCGGAATGAGCCCCGGCGGCGGCTGCCGGGTGCCCACCCGTATCGGCGGCGGCGTGCTTGCGGCAGCGCCCGGCAGGCCAAGGCCGGGCCTAAATCACAGTCCGTTCATGTGAGTTATCCACAGGGCTTGCCACGGAATTTATGGTTGAAGGGCGCATATGCAATAAGTAATAGACATTTTTTGTTGGTATATGACTAAAGATATAGTACTCTTGCTGCCGTCACAGGATGTCTTGTCGGCTTTCGATCGCGCAGGGCGGGGGCAGATATTTTTTGGGGGTAGATAAAGCTATGGCTGGTGTTTTTGTGTTTTTCAAAGAGTTCTCACGCGACGAACGCGGTGCCGCAGCTGCCGAGTATGCATTGCTGTTGGCGATTATCGCCGCGGGCATGGCCGTCGCGGCAGGGACCCTGGGTTCTGCCATCTCCAATGCGATGGACAACGCTTCCAACTGCATTAACGAAGGTCCCAACTGCACCCCGTAATCTCAGAGCGGGTTTAGGCCGGGCGCTGACCGCTTCGCGCAGCGGCGTCCGGGGCTTCCGACCGACCACGCCGGCCGGCAAAGTTGCGACCGGCCGGCGTTAAGGTCGCGCCTGGCCCGCGCCACGGACGATGTACTTGTAGCTGGTCAATTGTTCGGCGCCGACCGGTCCGCGGGCATGCAGCTTGCCGGTCGAGATGCCGATCTCGGCGCCCATGCCGAATTCTCCACCGTCGGCGAACTGGGTCGAGGCGTTCAGCATGACGATGCCGGCATCGACCCGCTCCAGGAAGCGTTCGGCCGCGGCCGAATCCTCGGTGACGATGGCCTCGGTATGGTGCGAGCCGTGACGGTTGATGTGGGCGACCGCCTCGTCGACGCCGTCGACCACTTTTATCGACAGAATCGGCGCCAAGTATTCGGTGTCCCAATCCTCTGAGGTGGCGGCGATGACACGCTCGTCGAGAGCTTGGGTCGCCTGGTCGCCGCGCAGCGCGCAGCCGGCCGCCGCGAGATCGTCGAGGATGGCGGGCAGGTGGCTCTCGACCACGGGCCGGTCGACCAACAGGGTCTCGGTCGCGCCGCAGATGCCGGTGCGCCGCATCTTGGCGTTGACCACCAGCCTCCGCGCCATGGCCGGGTCGGCGGCCCGGTCCACGTAGGTGTGGCAGAGGCCCTCTAGGTGCGCCAGGACCGGGATCTTGCTTTCCGCGTAGACCCGCTCGATGAGGCCCTTGCCGCCGCGCGGGATGATGATGTCGACGCTGTCGCTCATGGTCAGCAGCATGCCGACCGCGGCCCGGTCGCTCGTCGGAACGCGCTGGATGGCGGCTTCCGGCAGGCTGGCCTCGGCCAGGCCCTGCTGCAGGCACTCGAGGATGGCGCCCGAGGAGGCGAAGCTCTCCGAGCCGCCGCGCAGGATGGCCGCGTTGCCCGACTTGAGGCAGAGCCCGCCGGCGTCCGCCGTCACGTTGGGGCGGCTTTCGTAAATGATGCCGATGACGCCGAGGGGCACGGCGACCTTGGCGATGGCGAGGCCGTTGGGCCGCTCCCATTCGCCGAGCGTGCGGCCGATTGGGTCGGGAAAGTCGGCGATCTGCTCCAGGCCGGCGGCCATGGCCTCGACCCGGTCCGGGTTGAGTTCCAGGCGGTCGAGCAAGGCAGGCGTGAGGCCCTTGTCCCGGGCGGCCGCCATGTCGGCGCGATTGGCTTCGAGGATTGCGGCTTCGTTCGCGCGCACGGCGCGTGCCGCGGCCCTGAGAGCCTCGGCCTTGGCCTCGCTGTCGGCCGTTGCCAGCTGCTCGGCCGCGGCCCGGGCGGCGGCGCCCAGCGCCGCCATGTCCGCTGCCAGGTCGTTTCTGAGGACCGCCGCGCCGGTTGTCCCTGCCCCGGTCATGTGCCTCTCCCTCGAATCAGCACCAAATCGTCCCTGTGGATAAGTTCTTCGCGCCCACGGTATCCGAGAACCGCTTCGATTTCACGGCTCTTGTGGCCCAGGATGCGCCCGGCATCGGCCGAAGAATAGGCGATCAGCCCGCGGGCGACCTCGCCGCCCTCGGGGTCGCGCACCACCACCGCGTCGCCCCGCTCGAAGCGGCCTTCGACCGCCGACACGCCGGCCGGCAGCAGGCTCTTGCCTCGTTCCAGCGCCGCCAGGGCGCCGGCGTCGACCCGCACGGTCCCCATCGGCTTCAAGGTACCGGCGATCCAGCGCTTGCGGGCGGTGAGCGGCTCGATCTCGGCCAGGAACCAGGTGCACCGCGCGCCGTCGCGCACCGCGGCCAGGGGATACTCCCGCCGGCCGTCGGCGATCAGCATATTGCAGCCGCCTGAGACGGCGATGCGGGCCGCTTCCAGCTTGGTGACCATGCCGCCCGAGGAATAGCCCGGCGGCGCCTCGCCCGCCATGGCCAGGATGTCCGGCGTAATGGCCGGCACCAGCGGCACGAATTCGGCTTCGGGGTTGCGCCGCGGGTCGCTGGTATAGAGGCCGTCGATGTCGGACAGCAGCACCAGCGCATCGGCGTTCATCATGGCCGCGACCCGGGCGGCCAGGCGGTCGTTGTCGCCGACCCGGATGGTCGCGGTGGCGACCGTGTCGTTCTCGTTGATGATCGGCAAGATGCCCATGCGCAGCAGGGTGCCCAGAGTGCTGCGGGCGTTGAGATGGCGCCGCCGCTCCTCGGTGTCCTCGAGGGTCAGGAGGATCTGAGCGACAGCGATTTCGTGGCGGTCCAAGGCTTCCTGATAGGCGTGGGCGAGCTGGATCTGTCCGGTGGCGGCTGCCGCCTGGCTTTCCTCTAGGCGCATGGACCGCCGGTGCAGGCCCAGTTGGTGGCGGCCCAGGGCGATGGCTCCGGAGGAGACCACGACGATCTCGCTGCCGCCGGCCCTGAGCGCCGCGAAGTCGTCGCTCAAGGCTTCGAGCCAGGCCCGGCGGACCTTTCGGCTCGCTTCGTCGACCAGCAGGGCCGAGCCGATCTTGACCACGACCCGTCGCGCGTCTTCCAGCTTGGGGGTCTCAGAGGTCATGGCTCGTAGACTTCAGTGACCTCGGCGGCTTCGGATACACTGGCGGTCTCGGCTCGGCTCGACGCGATCTCGCTGCGCAGGCGGCGCAGCACCTCGGGCACGCCCTGGCCCGTTGCCCCAGACAGGGTAAAAACCTCTTTCTCAGCCCCCGCGGCCAGGGCCGCGCGCTTTTCTTCCACCGCCTCCGGCGCGAGCGCATCGGCCTTATTGAGGGCGACCAGCTCGGGCTTGTCGGCCAGGCCGTGGCCATAGGCGGCCAGCTCGCCGCGGATTGCGCGATAGGCGTCGGCCAAGTCCTCTTGGGTGCCGTCCACCAGGTGCAGCAGCACGCCGCAGCGCTCGACATGGCCGAGGAAGCGGTCGCCCAGCCCGGCGCCCGTGTGGGCGCCTTCGATGAGCCCCGGGATGTCGGCCAGGACGAAGGCCTCGTGATCGGCCTCGACCACGCCAAGCACGGGATGGAGGGTGGTAAAGGGGTAGTCCGCCACCTTGGGGCGGGCACGGGAAACCGCGGCCAGGAAGGTCGACTTGCCGGCGTTGGGCAGGCCCACCAGGCCGGCATCGGCGATCAGCTTGAGGCGCAGCCACAGCCAGCGCTCCTCGCCCGGCCAGCCCGGGTCGGCCCGGCGCGGTGCCCGGTTGGTGGAGGATTTATAGTGGGCGTTGCCGAAGCCGCCGTCGCCGCCCTTGGCAAGCACCGCCGTCTGGCCGATCTGGGTGAGATCGGCCAGAACCAGGCGCTTGTCGGCGTCGAGAATCTGGGTGCCGACCGGTACCGGGACGACCAGGCGGCCCGCCGCCGCGCCGGTCTTGTCGCGCCCGCGACCGTGGTCGCCGCGCTTGGCCTTGAAATGCTGGCGGTAGCGGAAGTCGATCAGGGTGTTGAGGCCTTCGACCGCTTCGGCCACCACGTCGCCCCCGCGCCCGCCGTTGCCGCCGTCGGGCCCGCCGAATTCGATGTACTTCTCGCGCCGGAAGCTGAGACAGCCGGCCCCGCCGTCGCCGCTCTTCACGTAGATCTTGGCTTCGTCGAGAAACTTCATGGCGCGATACCCGCTCGGATCCCAGTGCCGCAACAAAAAAGGGGAACGGCATGCCGTTCCCCCGGGCTTTTGCGACGGCGGTGGGGCCCGCCTAGTCGGACGGCTCCACCGATACGAAGGTGCGCTTGCTGGCGCGTGTTTTGAAATTGACGCGTCCCTCGGTGAGCGCGAAGAGGGTGTGGTCCTTGCCCATGCCGACGTTGTCGCCGGGGTGAAACTTGGTGCCGCGCTGGCGCACGATGATGTTGCCCGGAATCACGATCTCGCCGCCGAAGCGCTTCACGCCGAGGCGACGGCCGGCGGAATCGCGGCCGTTGCGGGACGAGCCGCCTGCTTTCTTGTGTGCCATCGGGCTTTACTCCTCGTCCTTCTTAATGGCCTCTGCCTTGGGCGCCGCCTTCTTCGCCGGAGCCTTGGCTTTGGCGGCAGGCTTCTTGGCGGCTGGCTTGGCCGTCTTCGCCGGCGATTTGGCCTTGGGCGCCGCCTTCTTCGCCGCTGGCTTGGCCGCCGCTTTTTCCTCGGTCTCGGCCTCGGCGGCAGGTTCGGCCTTGGGCTTCGCCTCAGCCTTGGGTTTGGCGGCCTTGGCCGGCTTCTTGCCGTCGGTCAGGATCTCGGTGATCCGGAGCACGGTCTCGTGCTGTCGGTGGCCGTTGCGCCGGCGGTGGTTCTTGCGGCGCTTTTTCTTGAAGACGATGATCTTGTCGCCGCGGGTCTGTTCGACCACCTCGGCCATGACGCTGGCGCCGGCCACGGTGGGCGCGCCCAGGGTCGTCTTGTCGCCCTCGCCGACCAACAGCACCTGGTCGAAGGCCACGCTGTCGCCGGCGGCGGCCGCGAGTTTCTCGACGACGACGATTTGGTCCTTGGCGACTTTGTACTGTTTGCCGCCGGTCTTGATGACTGCGTACATGGCGTGCCCGTGGTCTAGCGCAATAGGAAATCGACCGCAGAGCAGTGGCCCGCGGCCGGCGGGGCGCACTATAGCGCCAATGCCCCCTCTGTCAATGGGCGAGGGCCGTCTCTGGGCGTGCCTTGCCGGGGAGCGGTTCGCTCAGTTCCAGGACCGCGGTGGCGGGGCCATAGGATTCGTAGCCCTGGACCCAGAGGCGTCCGGTGGCCGGCTCGGCGCGCAGGGCGACGCGGGTCAGCTCGTTGAGCACCGGCGGGGCGAGCCAGTCGAGCCCGCTGCCAGGCTCGGGCAGGGTCGCGGCGAGCCGGGCGCTGCGC
>CALJXB010000414.1 GCA_937974415.1 uncultured Kiloniellales bacterium | reverse complement strand
GCGTAGTCGATCGCCCGGTCGGCCCCAATCGCGCGCATCATGTCGAGCTTTTGGGCGCTGTCCACGCCGGTCACCTCGGCGCCCAGCGACTTGGCGATCTGCACCGCGAAGGACCCGGCGCCGCCGCCCGCGCCGTTGATCAGCACCCGCTGCCCGGCCCGCACCCGGCCTTTGTCCCAGATGCCCTGGAGGGCGATGAAGGCCGCCTGGGGGATGGCCGCCGCCTGTTCGAAGCTCATGCCGGCCGGCTTCGCCGCCAAGGCCGCCGTCTCGGGGACGCAGACGTACTCGGCAAAGGCGCCCATGCCCCCGGCATAGGCGTCGCCGAAGACCTCGTCGCCCGGCCGGAACTGCGTGACCTCCCGGCCGACCGCTTCGACCCGGCCGGCGATGTCGCCGCCGAGCACCTTGATCCGCGGCTCCAGCAGCGCCGACGCCAGGGGCCCGTTCGACGCCCGCGGCCGGAGCCGCGGCGCCGGGACGAAGAGACGGACCAGGATGCGGAAAAGAAAGGGATTGCCGGTCAGGAGCTCCCAGTCGCCGAGATTGACCGAGGCGGCCTCGACCTTGATCAGGACGTCGCGGTCTCCCGGGCGCGGCGTCTCCATCTCCTCGAGGGCGAGCACCTCGGGGCCCCCGTAGCGGCGGCGCACCATGGCTTTCATCGTGACGTCCAACGGCCCTCCTCACTAATTCGCCGGCCCGCCTCCCCACCCGACCACCCCTAGCTTACGATCCCGTGGGCGCGCGAAGCGCGAGTGCTCCGCACTGGGTGGGGAGGCGGGCCGGCAACACCCGGCAACACAGTGAAGAGCGGACCGGTCAGTCGCGAAGCGCAGCCGGATTAAGCCGCCTGCTCGCCCATCACTTCTTTCACCTTGCCGGCCAGGTCCTTGAGGGTAAACGGCTTGGGCAGGAAGTGGATGCCGGCCTCGCGGCCGAGGCGCTGGCGGAAGCTGTCCTCGGCGTAACCGGAGATGAAGATGACCGGCATCTCGGGTCGGGTCTCGCGCACCTGGCGCACCAGGGAGGGGCCGTCGAGGCGGGGCATGACCACGTCGGTGATCAAGAGGTCGACCGCCTGGGCGTCGTCGGAGAGCACCTCGAGCGCCGCCTCGCCGGAGTTGGCCTCGAGCACGTTGTAGCCTTTGTTCTTGAGCGCGCGCGCACCAAAAGCCCGAACCGCGTCCTCGTCCTCGACCAACAGCACGGTGCCCCTGCCGGTCAGGTCGCGGCTCGCCTCCACCGCCACCGTTTCGCCCTCCGCCGCCGCCTCTTCCACCACGTGCTGGGGCAGATAGATGGCGAAGCTGGCGCCCTCGCCGAGCCGGCTCTCGACCTCGAGAAACCCGCCGGTCTGGCTGACGATGCCGTCGACCGTGGAGAGGCCCAAGCCGGTCCCGGCGCCGACCTCCTTGGTGGAGTAGAAGGGCTCGAAGATTCGGTCGAGTTCGTCCGCGGCGATGCCGCAGCCGGTGTCGGTCACCCGGATGCGCACGTAGTCGCCGGCCGGGATGAGCTCGCCCTTGCGCTTCAGCGGCCGGGCCAGATGCGCGGTGTCGGTCTCGATGGTCAGGGTGCCGCCCTCGGGCATGGCGTCGCGCGCGTTGACCGCCAGGTTGATGATGACCTGCTCGAGCTGGCCCTGGTCCGCCTTCACCGCGCCCAGGTCGCGACCGTGCACCATATTGAGTTCGATGGTCTCGCCGATCAGCCGGCGCAGTAGGTTCGACAGCTCCGCCAGGATGTCGGTGATGTCGAGCACCCGCGGCTGCAGGGTCTGCTGGCGCGAGAAGGCGAGCAGCTGGCGCACCAGGCCGGCCGCCCGGTTGGCGTTCTGCTTGATGTGCATGATGTCGGCGAAGGACTGGTCGCCCGGCCGGTGGCGCAGCAGCAGCAGGTCCGAGAAGCCGATCATGGCGGTCAGCAGGTTGTTGAAGTCGTGGGCGATGCCGCCGGCGAGCTGGCCGACCGCCTGCATTTTCTGGGACTGGGCGAACTGGGCCTCGAGGCTTTTCAGTTCCGTGGTGTCGATGAAGTGGACGACGATGTCGCCCCGGGTTTCCGCGGTCTCCGCGCCGCCCTGCGCGGCCGGGGTTGCGGTCACTGGGGTTTGCGTCTCTGGGGTGTCCGGCACGCCCTCGGTTTCCGACACGGACTCGGGCGTCAGGCGGGTCAGATGGAGCGCGCAGACCCGGCCGGCGCCGCCGGCCATGCGAAGCTCGGTGGGGGTGTCCCAGTCCCCCTCGAGGAGCTCCTGCAGGCGGACATGGTCGCCGTCGTCGACCAGGTCGCTCAGCTGGAGGCCTGCCGGGGCGGGAGGGCTTAGTCCGGCCAGGGCCAAGGCGGCGCCGTTGTGGTCGAGCACCGACCCGGCGGAATCGATCACCACGATGCCGACCGGCGTCGCATCGAAGAACCGCTTATAGGCGCCCATCTGCGAGGGCGCGTCCTCGGCCGGCTCGGCCGGCTCGGCCGCCGGTGCCGCGGCGCCGGGCTGGTCGAGGCGCCGCACGATGCCGAAGACCCCCTCGACCCCGCCCGCCTCGCCGATCGGGTCCTGGGCGACCCACACCGCAAAGGACGCGCCGTCGCGGCTGCACAGGGCTAGCTCGCCGGCGGCGGCCAAACCCTCCGAAAGCGCCATTTCGACGGACTCGTCACCGGACTCGTCACCGGACTCGTCACCGGGCTCGCCAGCGGAACGAGGCAGCAGCCAGTCGGCGGTCCGGGTTCCGTCGGGAAGCGCCTCCGGTTCCATACCCAGCCAGCCGGCAAGACGCCCGTTGACATACAGCACCCGGCCCGTCCGGTCGGCCGCGTAGGCCCCGATCGAGAGCGCGTCCAACAGCCCGGCCAGTCTCCGAATCGCTGCGTTCGCCTCGAAGCCCGGTTCGCGGCCTTCTCCCCTGCCTTCGGGCATCTCGGCCTCGAGCCGCTTCAGGCGACGATAGGTCGAGAGGTAGGCGAAGGTGGCGCAGACCGTTGAGCCGGCAGCTAGCAGCAACAGAATGACCAGGGTCCACGACATGGTGCTCTCGTCTCGCCAGTCTCGTCTCGCCAGCCCTGTCTTACCGGTCTTGACTGATCGGTCTTGTCCTGTGGGCCGCTCGCACGGAGCGGGCGGCGGCGCCAGATCAAGGCCGGCGACTCCGTCCTCGCCCCGCCCTTCCCCTAGCATCCGCACGGCGGACCTGCCAATCCCCAGCTGGGCGCGCGGGTCCGGGCCGTCGGCCGCCGCCCTGGGCAGGACGATTGCAGCCGGGCGTTTGATGGCGGGCGATTGACGGCGGGCGATTGACGGCGGACGCGGCAGCCTGTTCCCAAGTCCGGCGCGCCCGAAACCCAGAGCCTCGTACGGTAACCCTGTCGCCGACGCCTTGTTTCGAGGCGCCGAAGCCTGCTAGAGTCCCGCAACTGGCCTGCCCCATGATCGGGGAGCCGCCAAACAGGCAGGCAGGCAATGCTCTACTTGACCCGCAAAGTCGGCGAGTCGGTCATCATCAACGATGACATCGAAGTGACCGTGGTGGACATCCGCGGCAAGTCGATCAAGCTGGGATTCACATTTCCGGCCGAGGCGACTGTGCTGCGCCGCGAGATCCACGAGCGCATTCAAGAAGAAAACCGGGCCGCGGCCGCAGGTGGCGACGCCCTCGCCAAGGCGCTCGAGCAGACCGCCGACCGGCCGCCCGACACCGAACCGGCGGTCAAGCCGGAGCCCAAGCGCGAGGCCGGCTAACCGTTCGGGCCCAACGATCGGTCGAGGGCCCACGCCGAATGCGCGGCACCCTGGGAGATTTGCCGGGAAAGCTGCTGGCCCGCCGGCGGTTCGCCAGGTGAATCGGCTACGCTAGCCGGATTCGAAATCGTTGTTGGCGCGCAGTTTGCGGTCCCGGTCGGCGCCCGGCGAAATCAGCAGGCCCTCCGCATCGCGCACGACAACGCCGCTGTCGTCAGCCTCGACGGCGAGACCGTCGGACAGGGGGATGAAGGCCAGGCCCTGATAGGTCGCCAAGGCGCGGAATTGCAGGAAATGCCGCGGCCGCTCGAGCCCCTGGCCGGCGACCGGCACCGGCACGATCTCGAGGCGGTCCCCGAGGTCGGGGTCGCGGACTTTGAGCACCTCTCTCGTCCCGCCGACGTTGAACCGGATGCGCGGGTCCGGCGTCTCGGTCTGGTATTCCATGCCGAGGTCGGTCTGCGGTTCTTCCGCGCGCGCCCGCAGGTCGACGATCCAGGCGCGGTCCTCGCGACGCAGGGCCGGGGCGAAGCCGACCGGCAGGTTGAGGCGCAAAACGGTGGCAGCGGGCGCGTTCTCAGCGGTCAGCCGCACGACCGGCGCAAGGTCCGGTACGGTCTCGGCGATGCGGCGGCTGGCCCCCTCGGCCACCGGCTGGTCGAAGACGATCCACAGGTGGCGGCCGCGCCTAAAGGCGGCAGCCCGGCCGGGGCCGGACGGCCAGTCGAAACGCAGCAGCACCGGTTTGCGGGCGCCGGCCTGGGTCCCGGAAGCGGACGCAGGATCCCCGTCATCAACCTCGCGCACTTCGGCCAGGGAGAGCATGCCCTCGCCGCTTGCCGCCGCAGCCTCGGAAAGGTCAGGTGTCGGATTGGGCTCCGGGCTGGCCAGGGGCTCGGCCACTGGATCGGCCATTGGGTCGTCGAGAGGCGGCAGGGCCGGATCCGGCACGATCGCTTCGCCCGCGAGCGGTTGCGCCGCTTCCGGCGACGCCACGGACTCCGACGAATCGACTGCCGAATCGACTGCCGAATCGACTGCGGCCAAGCGAGGCTCGTCACCGTCGCCATCTTCGCTGCCGGCTTCGGGCGCGCTTTCGGGAGTTGGCTGGGTCGAAGCCGCGAGCGGCTCTTCCAATACGGTGGCCGCAACGGGTGTCGATGGCGCGGCGTCCGGTGCCGGCTCCTCGGCGAGCTGTGCCGGCGGCTCGGACAGCGGCATCATCTCCACCGCCTGGGCCGAGGCGATGCGCTCAGCTCTCGCCTCGTCGTGCACCACGTCGACGACGACGAAGGTGCCACTGCGGAAATGGCGCACCAGCCAGTCTTCGGTGAGAAAGAGCGTCACACCGAGGCCAGCCGCACCGTTTTCGGAGGAAATCGCATAGATGTTGTCGAGCCCGTTGCGCTCGAATCTTGAAACGTCGAGCTCGGCTTCGGCGTCGAACTGGATGGTGAGCCGGTCCCCGCGTTGTTCGATGCGGTAGGCGACATCGCTCGGCCAATCGAACACCAGACGACTGAATCCGGGATGCTCGCCGATTCTGAGACCGAGCGGCGGGCCGCTGGCGGGGCCGGCGAAGGTTTCGATCGGCGGCGCATCGAGGGACCCTGCCGCCGCCTCGTCTGCCCCATCGTCCACCCCGTCGACCGCCCTATCGACCACTGGCGGCTCCGCCGGACTGCTTTCCTGGGTTTCGGCGGTTTCAGCGATTTCGGTGGCTTCGGTAGTTTCGGCCGCCTCCGGATCGTCTCCCGCCGCCGTCGACAGCTCCGGTAGGGCGTGCTCGTCGTGAAGCTCGATGGTGATGAGCGGGCCTTCCTGGCGATGGCGCAGGGTCACCGGAATCCGCAGGGGAAACGCGATCACAGCGCCGTCGGCCACCACCGTCGGATGGCCGAGGTATTGCGGCATCGAATTGCGATAGGCGGAGAAATCGAAGTCGCCGGGCTCGGAGAACTGAACGACCAGGCGACCGAGAATGACCCGCGCATCGTAGAGCACGGCTCGCGGCCAGTTGAACTCGAGGCGGCCCGAGCCTTTGCCCACATCGCCGAAAACGGTGACCCGTTCGGCCGCTTGCGCCGCCGAGGCCGTCACCCATAGAAGAACGACCAGGCGCAACAGCGCGCGTGGCAGCAGACCCATCAACACTCCTCCGTTTCGGCCGGCAAGGTCGAAACCAGTCCGTCCGCCAAAGCCCGGTCCCGCCTCTGCCCACGGAGCAAACAGTGGCCGTCGCCGGCTCACGTGCCTTCTTGCTAATCCGCTCCGGTCCCCTGGTCAACGACCTCCGGGGCGTGGCGGGCGGCCGTCGAGGCTGCGGGACCGCACTTCACGGCCGCGAAGCGAGGCTTTTCCGGGGATTGCCGGCATCCGGCGGCAGCTTCGGTGGGGATAAAAAGTCGCGCTCAGCCTTCGGCGAAGGGGACGCCGGCCAGGGCAGGGGACGGCCCGGAGGGTCGAGTCGTGCGACTCGGGGAAGACGGCATTGCGGGAGGACGGCGCCGGGCTCGGTAGCGCGGCTGCGGCAGGCGCGGCCTAAAACCGGCCGAGGATGGGCATAAGTCTAGCCTTCAAGGCCGAGGCGCAGAACGGCTTAACGATGTATTCGGCGGCCCCCGCCCGCTTGGCGGCGGTAACGTTTTCGTCGCCATTCTCGGCCGAGACCATGACCACGTGTACCGTATCGAGGCTCGCATTGGCGCGCATCTGGCGGATCAAGTCCAGGCCGCTCATGGGCTGCATGTCCCAGCCCGAGATAACCAGGCTGTAGGGCCGGTCCAGGAGCTTCTCGAGCGCCTCGTGACCGTCGCTGGCTTCGTCGACGTTCTCGAAGCCCAGCCTCTTGAGCAGGATGCCCATGGTCCTCAGCATGGTCTTGTAGTCGTCCACGATCAGAACCGGTATGTTCAGATCGACCGCGCCCATGGCGTACTCCTTGGCCGGACGCCCCCGCCGCGAGCGGCTCTCATCAGACTAAGTTAGAATCTAAAGAATACATCCTAATACGCTATAATTAATCTATTAATATGGCAACAACTTGGCCATTTTCTAGCGTCAACAAGACTTCGGCGGCGCCCTAGACCCGCCCTATTGGACCAGCACTTCCATCAATCGCACGTCCCGGACATTGGCCGGCCGGATCGAGGCATTCACCCGAAGCAGCAACGCTTCGCCCACGCGATCGAAGCCGGCCGATCCTTGCAAGTCTTCGAGATCGAGTTCGCTCAAATAGACCTGAAAGTTCTCCAAGACCCGGGGCATTACCGAGTTGAGGCGTCCGAGGGTGGCTTCGTCCTCCACCTCCAGAGTGGCGGAAATCTTGAGCAGGGTCGGCACCTCGCCGCCGGTCTCGAGCTCCACCAGCAGGTCCGGCAGTTCGTAGTAAAGGGGCGCGGCAGCAGTCGAGGGCACGCTTTCTACAGCTTTGGCGGGGACCGGCGCCTGGGACGGCTGGGGCGCAAACAACCCCAGGGCATACCCGCCCGCGCCCAGCCCGCCCAGCAGCAGGGCCGGCAGCAGCACAAGGCACGCCAACGTCTTGACCGACGGCCCATTCCCTTTGGCGCGGGCTTCGGCTGTGCCCTCTCCGCCAGGGCCCTCAACGGTGCCGTTGGCAACTGCCTGTTCGGCCATAGGCGCGCATCTCCTGTCAGCCTTTGCCACGGGTCCCCGGTCGGACTCGCCGGACCTCGAGGCCTAGCTTATGCGCCGGTCGTTAAGACCTGGTTGAGCAGGAGTCCCGGTGCGGGGGATGTGGCGGACTTTGCAACCGGAACTCGCCGGTGCCCGGCCGGTGGCGAGACGGGACGCTGTGGCTGTCGGTCAGGCAGAGGCAGGCCGCTGTTTCGTCTCGGGCCGAGACCTCTGCGGAGGATTTAGAGCCAGTCTTCCTCGAGTGGATAGCCGGAGAGCTGCTCGATGCCGTCCTCGGTGACCAAGACCTGCTCCTCCAGCTTGACGCCCTCGCGGCCGCCCTCGACGCCGATGAAGGACTCCACGCAGAGCGTCATGCCGGCCTCGAGCACCCCATCGTAGCCTCGCGCCGGATAATCGACCCAATGTTTGAAGGAGGGGTACTCGTCGGCCAGGCCGACGCCGTGCATCAGGCTGCCGTAGCGGTTCGACAGACAATCCTCGGGGATCGGCCAGGCCTGCTCCGAGACCTCGCGGAAGGTCCTCCCGGCCTTGAGGAGCGACTTGTTGTGCTGAATCTGCTCGTAGGCGAGGGCGTAGAGCCGGCGCTGCTCGTCGCTCGGCTTGGCGCCGCACACCCAGGCCCGCGAGATATCGGCGCAATAGCCGTAGGGGCCAATCAGATCGGTGTCGAAGCTCACCAGGTCGCCCGCCTCGATGGGCCGCATGGAGCATTCCCGGAACCAGGGGTTGGTGCGCGGGCCCGAGGACAGCAGCCGGGTTTCGATCCACTCGCCGCCGAGGCGGATGTTGGTCTCGTGCAGCTTGGCCCAAAGGGCGTTTTCGGTGATGCCGGGCTCGAGGGCGGCGCGCATGTCCGCCATGGCGGTCTCGCAGACCGCGATCGAGGCCCGCATCAGTTGGAGCTCCTCGGGCGATTTGATCGCGCGGGCCTGCTCCGCGACCTCTTCGCCGTTCACCACCTCGATGCCGTGGGCGCGGATCGCGTCGACGCCGAGATGGGACAGGTGATCGACCGCCAGGCGCCTGTTGCCGGCGCCGTGCTTGGCCATGAGGTCGGCGATCTGGTCGGCGAAGAGGAGCGCCCGCTCCTCGGCACGGGGCCCGGCGGTGAAGTAGTAGAAGCCGGTGATGGCCCGGTATTCGTCCACCGTGGGCAGGCCCTCGGCCAAATGGGGGTGGTTGGCGTAGTCGAACAGCACCGTCGGCCCGTCGGCGGCCACGAAGAGGCAGCGCGTTTCGTAGTGGGAACACCAGACCTGCATGTTGGTCGCGTCGCAGGCGTAGCGAGTGGTGATCTGGTTGAAAAACAGCGCGGCGCCATAATCGCGCTTCTTCAGCTCCTCGCGGATGCGACCGAGGCGGTAGAGACGCACCTGATCCAGGTCGACCGGCGGCTCACTGTATTCCATGGCGCCATGCTGGCGCGCCCGGTTGGCGACGGACCGCTTGGCGACGGTCTGCGAAGCGACGCTTTGGATCGGCATGTCGCTGGTCCCTCTGCGATATCTCTTACGCGCGAAGTCTTCGCGTCTGCCACCTGCGATGACAATCGGAAAATGGACGCGTCCTGTCGATTTTGTTCGCCACGCGGCAACGGTCCGCTATGGATCCGAACGATCGGACATCCGGCCGCTCGCAATGCCTGGCCGCAAAAACCGACCGGCCCGCCCGCGAGATCACGCGTGGCGGGCCGGCGCCGTCCCTAACCGAGCGCCGTCTAGACGGTCACTCTTCGCGATGGGTCCGCTCCATGCGCTCGTGGCGCTCCTGGGCCTCGATGGACAGCGTGGCAATGGGCCGCGCTTCCAGGCGTCGGATGGCGATCGGCTCCATGGTCTCTTCACAATAGCCATAGGTGCCGTCTTCGATGCGCGCCAGGGCGGCGTCGATCTTGGACAGGAGCTTGCGCTCCCGGTCCCGGGTCCGCAGTTCGAGGGAACGATCGGTCTCCAGGGACGCCCGATCGGCAAGATCGGGCTCCGCCGAGCTGCTTTCCTGCAGGTGCACCAGGGTCTCCGAGGACTCTTGGAGCAGATCCGAGCGCCATTGCAGGAGCTTACCGCGAAAATACTCGGTCATGCGGTCATTCATGAAAGCCTCGCCCTCGCTCGGGCGATATCTGTTGACTCTCGACACGGGCTTCCTCTTCTGAGCGCTCCTCGCCTTCTTGCGGGCCGGCGCCGGTTTTTTCGCGGTGGCTGATTTCGGCTTTGCAGCCGCCGCTTTCTTCTTCGGGGCGGCGGTCTTCTTTGCTGGAGTCTTCGTTTGCCTCTTCCGGGCAGTCCCTTGCTTCCTGCTTGCCGGACTCTGCTTCTTTGGAGCCATCCCTTGCCTCACACGTGACACAACATCAAGACACAGCGGGTTTGAGGCCGGGAGTATATGAATTTCGAGTCCGAGAGCAAGCATCTCTGTGCCTCCTGGGGAAATTGTCATACTATTGAAATACAAGGATAATTTAGACTAACCCTAAATTTGGCGCCGATACGGCGCGGCGAATCGCAGTATTTCGCCGCTTTCCGCCCTCTCTTGAGCCGGCTTTCCCAGCCGGGCCCGCCACCGAGAAAGCCGCCCCTACGGCCCGGCCCTGGGCCCGCCCTCACGGGTGGCGGCCGGCCCGTTCCAGGCGGATCGGCAATCGCCCCCCGCAGCGTGCCTGTGCCAGGCGCGCCCAGCGCCGCAGCTCGCGGTCGCCCGCCTCTCGCTTTGTTCAGAAAATATAAAGCCATCAATGGTTTAACTGTCCGCTTGGAGGCCGCGGGGATTTCGCCCGCGATTTCCCGGAATAACAAAAGACGAAGTATTTCAAGCAGATGGAAATGGCGCTGACGCGCAGAGACCCTTCCGGCCCGGTGACGGCCCGCAACGCCAGGCCGCTCGATCGAGCGGCCTGCAGCGGCCGCGTGGCCTAGGCCCGGGACCCGAGTCATGCCCGCCGACGCCGGCCCACCTGCTGCTTCCCAAGACGGTCCGACGCCGCGCGACGGCGTCGTCGTACCCCTGCGGCCGGGCCGTCGCGCCGCCGCTCGGGGCCTGCCCGTCCACATGCCCAAAGGCCCGCTGGGTTTCCCGGACCACCACGACTTCCTGCTGGCCGATGTGGCGGACCCGGTCCTCGCCCAGTTCAAGCTGCTGCGTTCGGTCGAAGACCAAGGGCCGGTTCTGATCGTGACACCGATTCCCGAGACGAGCCGCCCGATCGCCGACGAAGACCTGATGGAGATCGCCGGGACGGCCGGCATCCCGTTCGACGAGGCCGTGTTCCTGCTGGTCGTCACCGTCCGGCCGAAGCCCGACGGCGACGGCATGGCCATGAGCGTCAACCTGCGCGCGCCGATCGTGTTGGATCCGGCGCGGCGGCTGGCCCGTCAGTGCGTCAGTCCCAATGCCCGCTATCGGGTCCAGCACCCCTTCTTCGGCTGGACCTGAAAAGGCGCCGCCGGCGGCGGCCGTTAACGGACCCTCCGTAAACCGAAAAGATTGTTTTAACTATTGGACTTAGCAGTTTTTAAACGGCCCTTGTCTACTATAACACGACTTCCAGCCCGCGGGCACGAGAGAGCGCAAGAGAGAGCGCACGACGGAGTTTCGTCTATGAGTCCAGAGCGCACAGGTAGGCCAAGCAGC
>CALJXB010000413.1 GCA_937974415.1 uncultured Kiloniellales bacterium | reverse complement strand
GCGGGCGTGAGGAGGTCTGCCTCGACCCCCGATCCGTCGCGGTCGATGCGGTCACGCTGGGCCGGCTGATCGAAGAAGACACGGCCGACTCTCTTGCACAGGCGGCGGAGCTCTACCGGGGCGATCTGCTAGACGGCCTCGACGTGCGGGATGCCGCCTTCGAGGAGTGGCGAACGGTCGAAGGCGAGGGCCTGCGCGCCCGCACCGTAGCGGCGCTCGGCCGCCTCCTGGAGACTCAAACCGGCGGCGAGGCGGTTGTCACGGCGCGCCGGTTGTTGGCGCTGGATCCGCTCAATGAGCACACGCACCGCGCCCTCATGGGCCTCTATGCCGAGGGGGGCGATCGTGGCCTCGCGGTCAAGCAGTACGAGGCCTGCCGCCAGCTCCTGCGCGCCGAGCTGGGGCTCGAGCCGGAGGCGGACACGAAGCGGCTGGTCGACGAGATCCGCCGGGGCGCAGGGGAGAGCACGGCGGATCCGGCTGCGATGGAAACGCCAAGAAAAGGCGACCCGCCGCCGCTGCCCGACAAGCCCTCCATCGCCGTGCTGCCCTTCACCAACCTGTCGGGAGACCCGGAGCAGGACTACTTCTCCGACGGTATCACCGAGGACATCATCGCTGAACTGGCGCGCTTCCGCTCCCTCTTCGTGATCGCCCGCGACTCCTGCTTCACCTTCAAGGGTAGGGTCATCAAAGCGCAAGATGTCGGCCGGGACCTGGGTGTCGCTTATCTGGCCCAGGGGAGTGTGCGCAAAGCGGGAAACCGTCTGCGCGTCGCCGTACAACTGGTGAAAGCGGCCGACGGCGAGACGGTTTGGGCCGAGCGCTACGACCGCGAGCTGGCGGACGTCTTTGCGATCCAGGACGAGATCACCGAAAACATCGCCGCGACGATCGGCGGCCGTCTGGAAGCGGAGGATCGCCGGCGGGCTTCGCAAGACCGACAAACACATCCGACAGCCTACGACTGCATCCTGCGCGCCCAAGCGCTCTACCATCTGATCTCGCGTGCGACCAATGCGGAGGCTTGCCCGCTTCTGGAAAAGGCAATCCAGCTGGATCCAGACAATCCGCGCGCCCACGTGCTGATGGCGGCAATCCATCACATGGATTACCTGCAGGGTTGGTCGCAGGATCCGCAGCGATCCTTGGACCTGGCGCTCCGGTTCGGTCAGAAAGCCGTCGCACTGGACGATGCGGACAGTTTGGGGCACGCCCAACTCGGCGAGATCCTGCGAAGCCACGGCCGTGTCTCCGAGGAAGAGCGGCACTTCGAGAAGGCGCTCGCCCTGAACCCCAACGACGTCGAGGCGCGGGCAATCTATGGAGCCTGCGTCGGAGGAGAACGCGGGCTCGATGCCTTGAATTTTGCGGAACGTCTGGATCCTTGCAGCTTCGTATGGATTCCCTGGATTAAAGGCACGATCCTGTTCGAACTACGCCGCTATGACGAGGCGATTGCGATGCTGGAGCAAATAGATTCGCGGATCGTTTCGGCCCGCGGATGGCTGGCGGCGAGCCTCGCGCAGGCCGGCCGTCTCGAGGAGGCGCGGGCGACCCTCCAGGAGTATCTGAACGCGGCACGGAAGGACCTTGCTGTCTTTCCGAATAGCCCCGCCGCGTGGGAGATGCACTGGCAACGAGAAGGTCAGTACCGGCACGAGGGGGACTTCGAGCACCTCCGCGAGGGGCTTCGCAAGGCCGGCTTGGATGTATGACAGTGGGGTCGCCTGCTCCTGCGGTCCGGCTGGCATGATGCTTGCGCCGGGCGAGCGGCGGCAGGACAATCGCCGGCGTTGCGGCGGCAGGATTTGGCATGGCAGCCGTGTTCACTTGAGCCGCGACAGCCACTATCTAACAGCCGACGTGTCGGCGCACACCTATTCGAGGGAGACAGCTATGACCCGATCCGCGCGCGCTTTGATCGCCGCCCTGGCCATGGGCTTTGTGATCGTCCTTGGGACCGGACCGGCCTCGGCCAAATCCGCGGCTGAAATCGATGCCGAGGCGAACCAGGCGCTCGAAACCCTCTACAAGGAATCCTCGGCGGCCAAGGAGCTCGGCGCCAAGGCGAGCGGGATCCTGGTCTTTCCGAGCATCACCAAAGGCGGCTTCATCGTCGGCGGCGAATACGGCGAGGGCGTCTTGCGGGTCGACGGCGAGTCGCAAGCCTACTACAGCAGCGCGTCCGGTTCGATCGGCCTGCAGTTGGGCCTCTCCACGCGCTCGCTGGTCATCATGTTCATGACCGAGAAGGCCCTCGAGGGCTTTACCGGCGCGGACGGCTGGGAGGCCGGCGTGAACGCGGATGTGACGGTGGTCGAGGCGGGTGCGACCGGGTCGCTCGACACCCTGACGGCTCAAAACCCGATCATAGGTTTCAATTTCGGCGAGGAGGGCCTTATGGCCGGGGTCAGCGTGGAAGGAACCAAGGTCTCGAAATTAGACCCATAGGCGGGCGGAGGGCCTCTGGAGGCCGAGCGCCCTAAGCAGCCTGAAGGTGGGACAGGGCCTTGCGCACCTCGTCCTTGCTATAGCCGGGCGTCGACCCCTTGAACTTGCAGCCGTTGATCACGTGATCGGCGATAAAGCCCGGCTGGTAGGCGGCGAGATCGAAGCCCAGGGATTCGGTCAATTCCTGGACCACGAAGCTGAGCATCTCCTCCGGCAATTCGAGGCCGCGCTCGCGCGAGACCCGCTCGAATATGATGCGGAAGTCCGACAGGCTGGGGCCGAGGGTTTCGATCTTGTAGGGAATGCGCCGCAGGAAGGCCGGATCCATCAAATCCGACGGCGTCAAGTTGGTGGCGAAGATGATCAGCTCGTCGAAGGGGATCGAGAAGGTCTTGCCGCTGTGCAGGCGCATGTAGTCCACGCGGCTTTCCAGCGGCACGATCCAGCGGTTCAAGAGGTCCTTGGGCTGCACGAACTGGCGGCCGAAGTCGTCAATGATGAAGGTGCCGCCCAGGGCCTTGAGATGGACGGGGGCATCGTAGAACTTCGAGACGCTATTGAACTCCAAGTCCAGCATGGAAAGGTTCAATTCGCCGCCAACCACGACGACCGGCCGCCGGCAGGCAACCCAGCGCCGGTCCATCTTGTCTTGAACGATGCTGCCATGATCCGCGTCGGTGTGATCCTTGTCGACCTCCTCATGTATGCTCGGGTCGTAGACCTTCATGATCTGGCCGTCGATGTCGACGCAATAGGGCACGTAGATCGAGTTCTTGAAGACCCGCCCAATGCGCTTGGCCAGAGAGGACTTGCCGTTGCCGGGTGGGCCGTAAAGCAGAATGGAGCGCCCGGAGTTGATCGCCGGGCCGATTTTCTCGATGAAGCTCGCGGGAACGACGAAGTCTCTCAAGCTGCCCTCGATCATCTCGGGGCTAATGCGCTCGTTGGTGATCTTCTGGGCGACGATCCTGTCCTGATAGGCGCGCAGCGGCACCGGGACCGGGCCAACGTAATGACTCTGATTGAGCGCTTCGGCGGCGAGGCGTTGTCCCCGTTCGCTCAAGGTGTAGGAGAGTTCGGCCGAGCGCTCGAACTGATCGCGCGCCGCCGCCCCTTGGGCCGCCAGCAGATTTTGGCTCGTGGCCTCTTCGATCAACTTGATGACCAGATGGGACGGCAGCTTCAAACAGTCACGCATTTGCGACGGCGTTCGCACGTTCGCAACGTAGGCGGCCTTGACCAGCAGCCTGAGAAGCTGGTTGAGAGGAATCCCGATGTCCGAGAGGTTGCGTGGCGCCAAGGGTGCCGCCTGGAAAACGGATTCTAGCTGGGAGCGGGTGATCACACCGAGCGCCACCAGGATCTCGCCGAGGAGCCCGCCGTTCTCCTTCTGGCGCTCCAGGGCGAGCTCGACGTCGGCATCGCTGATCAGCCCCTCGGAGACCAGAAGCGCACCCAGTTTCGGTTCTTGCTGAGTGGTCGACATGACTCTAGTCGGTTCTCGGTTGGAATGGCGGCGCAATGTGCGCCGGCTGTTGTTGATCCACGAGTTTCACATCTATGAACATCATCGCCCTCAGAATTAACCACGAAGGCTTAACAATTCGCCAAAATTCGGTGATTGCCCGAGCGCCTGGTCTTCAGGCTTTCGACGCCTTCCCCGAGGTCCTGCCGAGCCATGCCACGCGGTAGTCCAGCATCTTCACGCCAAGTTTATCTCAAATTAAAATAAAACCGTATTATTGAATAGATCGATTATGTGTGGAGTATCTTTCAAACAAATAGTATTTTTATTTAAAATGCAGTACAAGCGGATTACATTTTTATTTCAATTTTAATCGGCAATTAAGGCCTTTGCGCCAGGATCGATCCTTGAGGCGTCACATAGAAACTGGAGTGCGACCGATGATCCGCAGTCTCATTCATTTGACCAGGGCTGAAGAAGGCGCAAGGGCCCTCGCGTTCAACAGAGCCGTAAAGAGCCATGCCATACGATAGCCCAGATCTCGCGTCCTTCGAGCACGTCGAAAACCGGACCTTGCGCCGATTGATCGGCTATTGGCTGGACAAACGCGGCGCGCGCGCCATGCCGGCCCTCGGCAGCGTCGATCCGGTGGAAATCCCCTGGGCCCTGGGCCGTATATGGCTGTGCGATTACCTGGCCGAGAGCGGCCGGTTTCGCTACCGCCTGGCCGGCGAATTCGTCAATTCTTTTTGGGGGCGCAACATCGCGGGCAAGCATCTCGACGAGGTCTTTCCGCCCGATCGGCTCAAATCAGTCGCGAAAAAGGTCCGCACGGTCCGCCAAGGGCCGGCGATCGTCCATGACCGGGTTTCTTTGACTCTTGCCGACGAGATAGCGAAAAGCGGCGAGCGGGTCATGCTTCCCTTGTCGGACGACGGCGAGAACGTGAACGCGCTGCTGGGGGCGTCCCAGTGCGATTGGCTGCGCGACCTGGAATTCGACCCCTTCGTCACCCTCTCGGAGACGACCACCGTTACGGCTGTTTAATTCGGATCGGCCGTCACCTGTCGTACAGGTCGCGCGCCGGAAGGAAGAATTAACAGCCTGTGGGTAACCTGGGGCTTGGCGGTGCAGCGCGCTCGGAGTTCACTGCGGACATGCCCAGATTCCTCGCGGCCCTCTCGACGGTCCTGTTTCTCTCGGCTTGTTCGAGCGGACCCGAGCCGGCAGAGCCGCTGGCCCCGCCGGATCCTGGCCCCGTGCCGAGCGTTCAAAACGGCCACGAAATCGAACACAGCCGCTGGGTGGGTATCGGTAGCTACGACGCCTGCGGCCTGTCGTGGGCCATCGATCTGGTGCAGGACGGCAACAAGGTGTCGGGACATTTCATTTGGGAAACCGTGCGTTACGATCTGCGCGGCACCATCCCGCCCAACGGCAGCCTGCAAAAGGCTCGGGCCGGCAAGAGCCCCGACTTCAACGGCACCCCGGCGCCACGGTTCGTGATCGTCAGCCTCGATTTCGGCGCCCGCAGAGCCGTGGGCAGCTACGCGGCGGAGACCCGGGGCTCCAACGACTGCGCAACGGCGGTCGAGCTGGAGCGCTATGCCACCGAGTAACGCGTCTGCTTGCATGTCGGAAACAGCTGGCCGGCGGGGGCCAGGCCAAGACGCCGGTCGAAGACTGGCGCCCGGCACGGCGCGCAAGGTCCGGGGGGAGCTCACGTCGTCCGCCGCGCGGGCGCCAGGGCGTTGCCCGTCGTCGATTCCCCGAGCTCTAAGCAAGCCTAGTTCTCACGGGCAACGGGCCAGGATTTTCCAAAAGGCCGTAGCGCCGCAAGCCGAATCCCCGGGTTTGAGTCAGAATCTTGTGGATAAATGGTCGAGGCTCGGCCCCTCAGACACATGGCCTTCATTTTGCCGAGATCTCATCGCATAGTGCGGATTACGCCGCTCGGCACGTCCTGACGGCCTTTTGGCGGAGGGGGCGGCCGCGAATGCAAGTAGGGGCGTGGCGAAGGTGTTGCAATGACGTGGCTTGGCGGAATCGTTCTCGGCCTGGGCGTGGCTTTGGTCGTGGTGCTGGCCGCGAGCAGGGTCAGGCACGCCGTCCTCCAGCGCGGCGGCTCAGCGGCGGAAGCGGCTTCCTATGCCGGCCGTTTGGGCTCCGATCGCGAGAATGGCGCCGGCAATGAAGTCAACCGCATGGCCGACGAACTCATACGCGAGCATGGCGCCGGTGCGGTCATCGAGGCGGCCCACCGGGCCATCGCCGAGCTGGATGACGACGACCGCAAGGGCCAGGCCGTATGGCAGCGGGTCCTCGAATCTGCCAAAGAGAGCCAGCACAGGGAAGGGTCGGGCAATGGGCCGGCGGAATGACGCCAGCGCCGACGGACGTGCGCTCTTGGCAGGCCCGTGGGCCGGCTCGGACTGGCGATCGGGTCGGGCCGCTACGTCGCGTCTGTTCAGCGGCGCCTGGAAACCGTTAGTATCACCTCAGCAACAGAATGGGGATGCCGCCGATGCGCCTTCGATTGGTTTGGGCCGTCTGTCTGATCCTGGGTGTGAGCGCCGCCGCCGCCCAGGAACGCAGCGTCGAGGAGACCTCGGGAGACTGGCAAGTGCTGTGTTTCGACGACGATATCGCGCAATACAGAAGCTGCTACGTGATCCGCGACGAACTTTCCGTTTTGGTCAGCAGCCGGAACTATGAGCTGGTCTTCGTCGGCCACGGTGCCGAACGCAAACCGGGATCGGAGGTCACCGCCCAGATCGACGACAAGCAGGTGCTGCGCTGGCGCGAGGACGACTTCTATGCCGACGACACCTTCACCGCAGCCATCCGGCAGTTCAGAGCGGGCCAGAACGCGCGGCTGACCTGGACCAGCCAAGCGTCGGGCGAAGAGGTCGCAGGCGAGGTTTCCCTACTCGGCTTCACCAAGGCTTACCAGCGGGCCAATGCCTTGATCTCGGAATACCGGCCGGGGCAATAGCGTTCCCGACCCTGCGCCCGGGCCGCCCGGCGCACGGGGAGAGCAGGGCCGCGTTCAAACCGCCTGGGACATGGCAAGGGAGTCTCAACGGATGCCGGCACAACGCATCGTCACTTTCGCGATCCTTCTGAGCCTGCTCGGCCTTGTCGCGGCCTGCGGGCCGGAGGTGGGCAGCGAAGCCTGGTGCAGCGACATGAAGGAGAAGCCGAAGGGCGACTGGACGGCCAATGAAGCCGCCGACTTCGCCAAGCACTGTCTTCTCTAAGGCCGTATTTCGGTGGTACTCACTTCGACAGAATGAACGAGGATTATCAATAGCTTACGCCGTCATGCGCAGAATTTAGTTGAATTTTTGCGGTTTCCGTTCCGCTAGGCGCCCCCGGCGCCCGCGCCGGCCAGCACCTTCTGCACGACCTGGCGCACCTCGGCCGGCAAGAACGGTTTCTCGAGATACGGTAGGCCGCTGCGTTCGAGGAACGCGCGGTTGGCGGCCCCCAGCGTGTCCCCGGTGATGAAGACCATGCGCTCCAGGAGCTTTGGATAGGCGTTCTTGATTCTGAGGTAGAGTCCGGGCCCGTCGACATCGGGCATGCGCATGTCGCTCAGGATCACGTCGACGTTGCGTTCGGCGAGGACCTGCATGGCGACATTGCCCGAGGCGGCGGTCTCGATTCGGTGGCCGTCGAGCGACAGGATCTCGGCCAGCATCTCCCGGACCTCGGGTTCGTCGTCGACCACCAGCACGCAGCAGGAGCCGCTGGCGCAGGCCGCGTCCTCGGCGGTTGGGCGGGCCTCCGCTCGCTGCTTGGTGGGCGGCAAGCGAAGGACGAACTCTGCCCCGCTGCCCTCGGTATTGGCGGCCTCCAGGCTGCCGCCATGGCTCTCGACAATGCCCAGGCTGACGGCCAGGCCGATGCCAGTACCGACGCCGAAGGCTTTGGTGGTGAAGAACGGCTCGAAGATGCGTGAGCGGATGTCCTCGGGAATGCCCGGACCGGAATCGGCGACTCTGATCTCCAGCCGGTCCGAGGAAACGTCGAAGGCGGTACGGACGCTCAGCTTGCGCTCGCCGATGGTTTCGGACATGGCTTGCTCGGCATTGATGATGAGGTTCATCAGGACCTGGCCGAGCTGGTCGCGATCGCCCAAGACCGGCGGCAGGTCCTTGCCGAGCTTGCAGTCCAGCTCGATGTTGGCACTGCGCAGGGCGTAGCCGGTGATCTCCAGGGCTGCCTCGACCGCCTCGTTCAGGTCCACCGCGGTGCGTTCCGGCTCGCTCTGCCGCGCCATGGCGAGGAACGTCTTGACGATGCGCGAACAACGGTTGGCCGCCTGGCCGATACGCTCGGCCCGCTTGCGGATCTTCGGATCCTCGACGGTTTCGCCGAGCAGCAAGGCCTGTCCGACAACCACGGAGAGGGGATTGTTGAGCTCGTGGGCGACGCCTGCGAGCAACGCACCCAAGGCGTTGACTTTCTCGCTTTGGTGCAGGGCTTCGCGTTGGCGGGCCTGTTCGGCTTCCAAGGCCTTGCGCTCGGTCAAATCGCGGGTCGTCGAGACGATCGCCTGCGCGCCCTTGTAGTCGATCAGGCGCGCCGAGACCAAGGCCCAGAACCGCGACCCGTCGGTCCGCTTGAATTCGTACTCCAGGTCGTCGACTCGCCCGTCTTGCGACAGAGCCTCGAAGAACCGGTCCCGGTCTTGCTCGGCGACGAAATGATCGCGCCGGCTGGTCCGCTCCTGGCCGGATGCAAGCGCGCCGTAGAGTTCGACGCTGGCCGGGCTTTCGTAGATCACGACCCCGTCCTCAGCGCGGGTCATGGTGATCGGCACCGGGCAGGATTCGAGCGTGCGCCTGACCAAGGCCTCGCTGTCGCGCACGGCGTGCTCCATCGCCTTCACGGCCGTGATGTCGACCCGAATCGTCGCATAGCCGCCCTCCTTGGTGGGGTGGCGGGAGATCAGCATCCAACGCCCGTCGATCAACTCCACTTCGATGGGCCGGTCGCCGCGGCCTTCCCACAACGCCTCGAACTTGACTTTGCCCGATCGCTTTTCGGCGCTGATCGGCCCGCCGTCGATGGTCTTGAGTTGGGCGTAGAGCCGCGGCAGCAGCTCGTTGATCGTGGCGCCGGCGAGGTCTTCCGGCGGCTGGCCATAGATAGCGGCGTAGGCCGAGTTGCAGGTCACCAGGTTCTGGGACCTGTCGAACACGGCAAAGCCGTTAGGCAGGCTTTCGATGGCATCCTCGAAGAGCTGCAGCCAGCGTTTGACGTCCTCCTCCGCGCGCTTGCGGTCCGTGATGTCGAGGTCGACCGTCAGGATGTGCTCGACCTCGCCGTCGTCGTCGAGCAGCGGCACCTTGGTGGTCCAGGTGACGAGCTCTGTACCGTTGGCGGCATCGCGCGAGCCTTCATAGAAGGGCAGGGCTTGCCGGCTCTTGATCACCTGCCGGTCACGCTCCTCGGCCCGGCGCGCGGGTTCGTTCCGGAAAAGCTCAGCGTTGGTGTGGCCGATGGCCTTGTCCCGGGTGACCGACCAAGCATCGAGAAATTGCTGATTGACCATTAGATAGCGCAGATGCCGGTCCTTCACGTGCAGCACGGCAGGCACCGCATCCATCACCGTTTCCAGCAGCCTGCGGGTGGCTTCCTGCCGGCGCTGGGTCGCGAGCTGTTCCGTTACGTCCGTGAAGGTGCTGACATAGCCGCCGCCGGGCATGGGTTGCCGCCGCACGTCGAGTTCCCGACCGCCTGCCGTAACATAGCGCGTTGCGCTAGCGGTACCTGGTTGAAAGGTCGTTTGCCATTCCTCGAGCCGTTTGCGCTTTGCCTCCTCGCTCAGATCGAGCTTGGCGAGGTCGTAGTCGACCAGGTCCTTGACCGGCACGCCTTCGCGAAACATGTCCCGCGGGATATCCATAATCTCGGACATGCGGTCGTTCCATCCGACCAGCCGCAGCTCGCCATCGATCAGGTTGATGCCGTCGGTCATGTTGTCGAGGGTGGCGCGCAGGACCTCCGAACGCTTGGCCAGCTCGGCCTGGTGTTCGATCAGCTCCTTATTCCGTTTCTCCAGGTTGCGCACCAGGTTGCGCAGCGACAGCCGCGTCGCCTCGAAGGTCTTGCCCAAGACGCCGAGCTCGTCGGCGCGGCGCCATTCGAGCGGATTGTCGAGCTTGCCGTCGGCCAGCTCCCGCGATTGGGCGACAAGCTGGTCGACCGGGGCCAGCACCTTGTAACGCAGCAGGGGAAAGATGATCAGCATGCCCAACGCGAGCTGCATGAGGCCGGTCACCAGGACCTGCCGCCACTGCTCGCTGATGCCCGCTTCAAGGCGGGCGGTGCTCATTTCGATTTCGACGTTGCCGATGCGCTCGCCCGCGCGCATCACCGGCAGAGCCCGGGTCAAAAGCTCGCCGTGCCGGCGCTCCGGGGCGTCGAGGCGCAGGAAGTCCGGGAACATGGCCGCGGTCACCTTGACCGACGCGACCCGCTCGTCGCGCAGAATCGCTTCGGCCAGAGGCTGGGCCGCGTCCGGCCGAACCTCCCAGATCGGCGTCTGCATGCTGATCGCGAGGACTTCGGCCAGACGGTTGTGGTCCTCGACCAGGTGGCTGAGCAAAGTTTGACGGCGTTCCTTGAGATCCCGGGAGGCGGCAAAGGCGATCGGCAGCGACAGGCCGATGACCAGGGCGACGGCAATTGCCGGCCTCAGGGACGTGTCGGCGATGAGTTTTGTCGGCCTGGGAAATCGAACTGGCATGGCGAACCACTCTCCCGAGCGCCGGCTCGCGGCCCGGCGCCGTCTTCAGGACTGCCCGGTCTTGGCGGGCCAGTCGAGATGCTTCTTCAAGATCTCTTCTAGCCGGCCGTCGTCCTGCATGCGTTTGATGACGTGATTGATGCCCTGGACCCGCAAGGCGTCCACGCTTTTCCGGCTGAACATGAAGTGGAGATCATCGCCGGGAAGTGAGAGCGGATGGCGTTCGACCTGGTCTTCCACCCCGAGGCTTCGCACCGCGCTCACCATCACGCCGGCGTCGTCGACGATGAAACCGTCGATACGGCCGTGCAGCAGCTTGCGGATGTTGACATCGTAATCGGCCGCCGGGTCGACCATGGCGGCAAACTTCTCATCCTCCATGAGGACCTCGAAGTCTTCGCCATAGTAGTAGCCGGTCACCACGCCCAGCCGCAGGCTGGTCTTGGGGATGTCTCGCAGCCCAGCGAGCGCGAAGCGGTCACTTTCGCCGCGCCGCACGTAGATGGCCACGTCGGCCTGCCGATAGGGTATGGAGAAGTGGGCGAAGTCCTGGCGCTCCGGCGTCATGCTGGCGCTGCTGGTCATGTCCAGCTCGCCCGCTTTCAAGGCCAATAGAACCCGCGTCCAGGGCATTTCCACGAAAGTAACCTGGCAAGAAAGCTCGCTTGCGAAGGCCTGGATTACATCGACATCGATGCCGGCGGCTTGGCCCTGGGCGTCGTTGTAGGAATAGACGCCATAGGGGTCGTAGCCGGCACGCAGTGTGCACTGCTGCGCCGCCGCGGGCGCGCTGACCAAAACCGCCAGGCAAACCGCCAACCCAGCAAGCTTAAAGAGCAGTCGCATTGCCACGTCCCAAAGATCGTTCCGTCTCGGCCGGTGGCCGAGCCACCAATTGACGCCGGTGGCCGAGCCACCAATTTACACGGTTTCCCCAAGGGGCGGTAAGCCTCAACGCCAGGATGCCGCCAAAAACGTCTTCCAAGGCCCTGAAACAATTGAAACGAAAAACCTTTGGCCGCGACATTCACCGGAAATGCGCGGTCCCTAGCTTTGCTCCAAGAGATTGGACAGGAGTGTCAACGCGAGGCCTGCAACGCGACGTGAAAGGCCTTTGTTCAGGAGGACCCGAGCGATGACTGGATGGACCCGAGACTTTCGACCCGCCGGTAATGCGGCGCAAACCTATGTGAGAGACGCCTTCAAAGAGGTCTTGCAAATGGTTGATCTTCTTATAGAAAGTTTGGTCGTGGCGCTGTCCTGGATCGGCAAATCCGTGGCCGGCAGGCTGCGTCCCTCCAAACCCAGGAAGCGGCCGCTGCAGGTCGTGTGCGCCATGTCGATGGTCAACGACCACGTTTTACGCGATGTCGGCCTGGATCGCGCCCAGCTCGGTGTCATCAACGAGCTATCGGCCGAGGAGATCCGCGGCTGCCGCCTGGAACGCGAGGCATCGTGAGACGGCAGAGCCCCCCGCGAGCCCGTGTCATGGAACGGCATCTCGACAAGCCCGAGCAATTCGGCGCACCGTCTGCCCTCTGGCGGTGCGCCGGGTTTGCCGAGGCCACGAGGCTCGGACATAATCCCCATCCGGCTGGACAGGGCGCCAGCAACCCGGGGATCCGATCCCCGAACGAGGGCATGAGCGCGATGACAGGAAGCACCCACATCCTCGTGGTGGACGACGAGCCGGACATCCGGGAAACCTTGCAGGACTATCTCGAGCTGCACGGCTACCGCGTCACCCAAGCCGAGGGGGGCGAAGCCCTGCGGGCCACGATCGACGAGGAAGAGATAGATCTGGTCCTCCTCGACATCAACATGCCCGGCGAGGACGGCCTCAGTCTCGCCCGTTTCCTGCGCGAGCAGACCTCTATTCCCGTGGTCATGCTGACAGCGGCCGGCGAGGTGGTCGACCGCATCGTCGGCCTGGAAATGGGCGCCGACGACTATCTGGTGAAGCCAGTGGACCTGCGCGAATTGCTGGCCCGTGTAAAAGCCGTGCTGCGGCGTTTTCAAACGGCGCATTCGCAGGCCGACCTGGCGGCGGAAACGGCCCAGCGGGTCGTTGCCTTCGGCAGGTTGCGCCTCGATTTGGACGCTCACAAGCTTTACGACGGCGATGACAAGGAAGTGCCGCTGACCAGCATGGAATACGATCTCCTGAAGGCCTTCGCCGAGCACCCCAATCGGGTGCTGAGCCGCGATCAGCTGCTGGATATGGCCCACAATCGAGGCTGGGAGCCGTTCGACCGCAGCATCGACATCCGCATCGCGCGCATCCGCCGCAAGATCGAACCGGATCCCGGCAAGCCCCAGGTGATCAAGACCGTCCGCGGGGCCGGCTATATCTTTTCGCCGTCCGGCGGCTGACATCTCCCGAGTGCGCGCTTTCACCCGCGCGACCGCTTCGGGCGCAAGGGCAAGATTGCTTGAGCGTCAGCCAAAGTTTTATTGATTTGGCGCTCGCCCGTTGCCTGGCACATAATCGAATGGAGACAGCCCGAGACCCGGTAGAAAGCGGCCTTTCTTGACGATCCTGCGGCACGGGGTTGCCAGGTCCCGGGCCGGCACGCTGACGGTTTGGGACCCATGTTCGGCCTCTACTCACCCGCGTGGCCGCGCTTTGGCTCTACGGATTGCCCGGCAGTGGACCTACTGGATTTGGAGATTTAGCTTCAAACTGCAGGCTGCAACTGCAAGAATGCCGCCAGTGATGCGCTATCGCTGAAGCGATACAATAGCCAGCCAAACTTGGCAGAACATCTGGGAGAGCACATCGTGAAAAAGCAGACCATGGCAGAGATCTCTAGCCATAAGACACAGAAGGCTGCGAAGGCCTTTTCCCGCCGCACTGTGTTGAAGAACGCGGCCGCGGCCGGTGCGTTCGCGGCCATCGGGCCCTATCTGCTCACCGAAGAGGCGAAAGCGGCTTCGGGCGAGCTCAAGGTCCTGATCTGGACCGGCTACATCCCGCAGTCCGTCAGAGACAAGTTCGAAGCGGATACCGGTGTCAGCATCTCCGTCACGAACTACGGCTCGAACGAAGAACTGCTGAACAAGATGAAGGCCACCAAGGGCCGCGGCTTCGACATTGTCAGCCCGACCCTGAACAGACGGCCGCAATGGGAGCCGCTCGGCCTGCTGCAGCCCTGGGACATGGACCGGGTGCCGACCGACAAGGTCGTCGCCGGCCTCCTGAAGGGCTCGACCGACGAATGGGCCTGGGACGGCGGCATCTACCATCTGCCGTACATCTGGGGCACCGAGGCCATGTCCTGGCGTACCGACATGTTCACCCGCGAATACGCGGACCTGTCCTACGGCGACCTCTGGCTCGACGAGATGAAGGGTAAGGTGCAGGGCCGTCCGCACTCCATGATGGCGGGCATCGGCCTCTATCTCGATCGCATCGGCGAGTTGCCGTCCAACCGCATGATCGACGCCTACACGGACGAAGACAACATGCGGCGGATCTGGACCGAGATCACAAAGTTCGCGGTCGAGCACAAGCCGTGGATCCGGCAGTTCTGGAACGATCACAACACCCAGAAGTCCGGCTTCATGCAGAACGGCTGCGTCATCGGCCAGACCTGGGACGGCCCGGCGATCGAGCTCAAGAAAGAAGGCAAGCCGGTGACCTACATGGCGCCCCAGGAAGGGGCCTTCACCTGGCTCGACGGCCTGTCGATCCCGGTCGGCGCCAAGAATACGGACGCCATCTACGAGTTCCTCAAAGTGGCGTTGCAGCCGGACGTCGGCGGCATGTTGGGCAACGAGACCGGCTACAACCCGGTCGCGATCGGCTCGGCGGATTTCCTCGACGAGGCCACCAAGGCGGCTTTCCAAGAGGCCTATCCGGACGACGCGCTCGACAATCTGTGGTGGTGGCCGGCCGAGCCGGTGTGGTACGCCGCAGCGCGTGCGGAATTCCGCGACAAGTTCGTCGCGGCGTAAGTCCAGACCTCGAATTTCCGCCACTGCACCCCGGCCACGTAGGCCGGGGTGCAGCCGGCATCTGATTCTCTCAGGTCTCTTTGCTTTGGGGGGCAAGGCAATATGAGCGCGGACGTCGATCTCGACCATGTAACCATCCGTTTCGGCGATTTCACGGCCGTCAACGATGCCAACCTGCGCATCGAGGATGGCGAGTTCTTCAGCTTTCTTGGCCCCTCGGGCTGCGGAAAGACGACCATTCTGAGAGCCGTGTCGGGGTTCATGGATCC
>CALJXB010000412.1 GCA_937974415.1 uncultured Kiloniellales bacterium | reverse complement strand
TCATGCCGGGCAGGACTATCAGGACGTCCGATTCTTGAAGTATGTATCCTTGTGCACGATCAGCCCGTCGCGGAAGGTGAGCACGTCGATACTCAGGAAATCCTGAACATCGCCGTTTTTGAGTTTGGCGACGCGGTGATACTCACAATAGGCCTTGTCGCCAGCGATCCGCGCGTCGAGGGTCTTCCAGTTGACGCTCTCGACACTTTCGAACAAAGCTTGAAAGACCGCGCGGATCTCCCGCGTGCCGCTGAACCGCTTGCCGTGGATGTCCGGACCGGCACCGTGGTCGAAAATCGCATCCTCGGCGAAATGCGCCATCACCGCATCTACATCGTTTCTGTTGAAGGCATCGCTGATCGCATCGAGGAGTTCGAGCGTGATCGGTTCGGCGTTGGCTGCTGCTCCAATTGTGGCTTGCGACATTGCGGGGTTCCTTCCGTACATCTATCCGATGCGCTTGGAAGAATTGTCGGACAAATTATCGTCTATAGCAACGTAATTACAGAATGTTCCCAGGGCCTGCTGGCACGCCACTGGGCCGTCCCAACGGCCATGCACCGCCTCGGGCTCGCATAATATCGGCAAAGGACGGGATTTGAGTATTAAAGGAACCGCCTGCGAAAATGCCGTTGGCGCCACGAAGCTCTGTACGAATCGATCCCGATCCTATACATACTTTGTATACAATTATGGTTGTCCGAGGTCTCACAAATGAATTCCATTGCTGGTACAGGGAAGAACAGGGGGAAGACCGCCGCCCGCGACGAGTCGACCCTACGCGCGGGCACGCAGGACGCCCTGCGCAACGCAATTCTCGATGGAAAATTCAAGGCCGGTCAAAAACTGGTGGAACGGGAGCTTTGCGAATTTACGGGCGCCAGCCGGTCCATCCTGCGCGAGGCGCTGGTGAGCCTGGAAGCGAAAGGTCTGATCGAGCACCAATCCTATCGCGGGTACCGGGTTGCCAGGCTGAGTGCCCGCAAAATCGTAGAGATCTTCGAGCTGCGGTCATCGTTGGAAACCCAGGCGGCGGAGCTATTCACCGAACGGGCGAGCGACGAGGAGATCGCGACACTCAACGAAGCGCTCACGGAGTTGGAACGATGTTTGGTGAATTTCGACCTAGCGCGAATGCGGGCGACCAAGGAACGCTATTACGATACCTTGTTCACCGGCTGCAGGAACGAGGAAATACGGCGAGCGCTCGCGAATGTGGCCGACCGAATCTACTATCTGCGCAGCCGGCTGCTGTTGGACCCCACACGGCGGGAGGCATCGCTGGAAGACATGCGTCGTCTCACCTCGGCCCTGACCAGCCGAGACCGGTTGGCGGCACGTTCCGCGAGTCTGGCGCATCTGGAGGCGGCGCGCGAAACGGTACTGCAGATTATGGAACAGGACGATTCCGAGACAGCTTTTCGCGCCGCGTGAGAGATTGCGCCCATTGACGCCGGACGGCAGCGGGACGTCCGAAATACGAACTCACAGCCTTCATGTCCTGATATCGGTCGCCCGTGCGATGACCCTTGGTATTAGTCGAAGGCCGGCATGACTTCCGAACAAAAGAGCTCCATCGATCTCTTCTGCTCTTTGCGGCCAAGGCCGAGGCTAGCATAGTAAATAAAGGCGTCGACTCCCAAGTCCTCGTATTTCTTTAGCTTTTCTATCACCTGATGGGGCGTGCCGAACATCAGGTTTTCGCTCAACATCTCCGGGGCGTATTCGTCGCGGTTCGCCAGTTCGCCGAACTCGATCGCCTTCGGGAAGCCGTTTTCGACGTCGCCGAGATTCTTGAAGAGATTCTCGAACTGGGAGAGCTGCCGCTGCGCCGCCTTGACCGGCACCATCCAGTCCTCCTGGCGGTCGTAAAGCGCGGTGTGGCGCATCATCGCGAAGGTCGGGCGCGGCTTGCCCGGATTGTTCGCCATCGCCTCGTCCAGCCGGGACTTATAGAGCTCCGCCTCCGACATTGGCCGGGTCAACGGCCAGGAAGTGATATTGATGCCGTGCTTCACCGCGAAATCGTAAGTGATCGGCGCCCGCGCCGCAGTCCAGAGTCTCGGATGCGGCTGTTGCAGCGGTTTCGGCACCGAGGTCGCCGTCGGGAAGGACCAATATTCCCCCTTATGCTCGTAGTCGCCCTGCCATAGCGCACGCAGGACTGGCAGCATTTCCTGCATGTAGCGCCAGCCGTCCGACTGTTTGAGGCCGGGGTGCATACGGTCGAATTCGCGCTGATAGGCGCCGGATCCGATCCCGAAATCCAGACGCCCGCCGGTCAGAAGGTCGGTCATCGCCGCCTCGCCGGCAAGCCGGACCGGATGCCAATAGGCCGCGACCGCGACCGCCGTCCCCAGCCGGATGCGATCGGTGTTCTCTCCCCACCAGGTCAGGATCTGAAACGGGTTCGGCGCGATGGTCATTTCCAGGGCGTGGTGTTCGGCCGCCCAGGCAACCTCAAAACCGCCGCGTTCCGCCATCTGAACCATCTCGAGCGTGTGCTTCGCGACGTCGCGCATATCAACGCTGTCGTCGATCCGCTCCATATTGATCGCCAGGTGAAATTTCATGACGGTTCCTTTCCCAATCCTATTTTCGGGGCCCGCGGAGATGGCAGACGTCCCGTGAGCCTATCCGGTCATCGTACGACGAGCTGGTTGGGTAACGTCTCGTCGGAGGTATTCATCCAAACGGTCTTCGGACGGGTGTAGTCGTAGACGGCCTGGTAGCCACTTTCGCGCCCGTAGCCGGAATTCTTGACACCGCCGAACTCAGCGATCGGGGAAACGGCCCGGTAGGTGTTCACCCATACGATACCGCATTTGACGCTATTGGCCATGCGAAGCGCCCGCGCGTTGCTGCCAGTGAAGATTCCAGCTGCGAGACCGTGCTTCGTATCATTTGCCAGTCGAACCGCTTCCGCCTCGTCTTTGAAGCGCAGTACGCTCAACACCGGACCAAACAGTTCCGTATCGACGATACGCAAATCCTGTCGCGGGCAGGCGATAATGGTCGGCTCGTAGAACTGGCCGGCAAGGCCCTCCGGCCGTTTGCCCCCGCAGAGGATCTCGCCTCCTTCGGTGCGGGCGTGGGCGACTTCGCGTTCGATCGTCTCCAGTTGCCCAACCGTGCAGATCGGGCCCATTTGCGTTTCGTCTTCCAGCGGATCGCCGAGTCGAATCTCGTGGGCTTGTGCGGTCATTTTCTCCAGGAACACATCGGCGATCGTCTCCTGCAGATAGAGCCGGGAGCCGGCCACGCAGCTTTGCCCCGCTGCGCCGAAGATCGCCGAAATCGCTCCATTGATCGCGCTCTCGATATTCGCATCGTCGAATACGATGAACGGGGACTTGCCGCCCAGTTCAAGCGATACTTCCGCAAAATTCTTCGCCGAGTTGTGAAGAACGTGCTCGGCGGCGATCGGACCGCCGGTGAAGGAGATCCGCGTGACAAGCGGATGCGACGTCAGAACCCGGCCACACGGCTCGCCATGGCCGGTGACGATATTGACCACGCCCGGCGGGATGCCCGCATCATCGATCAGTCGGCCGAACTCCAGCATGGCCGCCGATGCGTGCTCCGAGGCTTTGAGGACGACCGTGTTGCCCGCCGCCAACGCCGGGCCGACTTTGACGGCACTCAGGAAGAGCTGGGAATTCCATGGAACGACGGCAGCGACAACGCCGAGCGGCTCACGTTTCGTGAAGACGAATAGATCGGGCTTATCGATCGGCAGGGTTTCGCCGCTGATCTTGTCGGCGCAACCGGCATAAAAATGAAAGAACTCGGCGATGTACTTCGCTTGCCATCGGGTTTCCTTGAACATCTTGCCGGTATCGATCGATTCCGTTCGGCCCAGGTCTTCCGAGTTCTCCGCGAGAAGTTCGGCGAGGCGGCGTAGTCGCGCACCGCGCTCCGTTGGCGTCATCCTCGGCCAGGGCCCGTCGTTGAACGCCGTGTCCGCGGCCCGCACCGCGGCGTCCACGTCCTCGGCCGTCGCCTCCGGCATGCGCGACCAAACTTCGCCTGACGCGGGATTAATGCTGTCGAAGGTCTTGCCATCCGAAGCTCCGATCCACGCTCCGCCGACAAGCATCTTGTATGTCCGGATCTCCGTCATCTTCTGGCCTCCGCGCAATCGTCGGATCAAACGGCTCACGTTTGGGTGTCGGAAATTTCCTCCAATAGAATGGGCACAGCCAAGTTACAGGAATGCATCCCCATCACCGTCGTGAGCTGGATGGTCTCCAGGATCTCTTCCTTCGTCGCGCCGGCCCTAATCGCGTTCTTCATGTGTCGACGCACACCCGATCCATAGAGATGCGTCGTCGCGGCATTGATCGCGACGAGGATCAACTCCTTGAACTTCTGCGGAAGCGGGCCGTCGCGATGCGGAACGCTGCGGAAGGCGAGATAGGCTTCAAGAAAGTCCGGATCCAAGGTCCGTAACTGATCCCAGATCGGGTTCCAATCGCCCTTCTCGATGTGGGCGTCGATATTCGGATAGGCCTTCTTCGAATTGTCCATGTCAGTTCCGTAAGTCTTTCATCGGACCGCTGAGAGCCAACCCAGGGCGGGGCGACCCTGGGCGGGCCAGCATGTGAACTCTATCAGGTCTGACATTTTTGTATACAAAATTAAGCGCGCGCGCGCCAAGGAACCTTTGTTTTTTGGTTTGTAAGCGGTCTCGCATTCTCGAGTTGCCTTTTTTTGTAGGACAATAAATGTGATTGATATAGAGTGCTTCGATAAGATCTCTACTCGGAACCGATTGCCTGGCATTGGTCAGTCCAATCACACTAGGCGGAGAAAAACCGGAATGTATGGAGGGGCTGCTGTTGTCGAGGCCTTGCGCGCCGCCGGGGTGTCGCATGTTTTCGGCCTCTTGGGTTCGACAACAATGGAGGTCTACGACGCGCTCTATCACGCTCAGGACGACATCAAGTATGTCGGCGTTCGGCACGAGGCCTTCGGCGTACACATGGCCGATGGCTTTGGAAGGGTGAAGGGAACGCCCGGCGTGTTTCTGGCCGGCCAGGCCGGTCCGGGCTCCGTCAACATGGTCACAGGCCTCGCACAAGCTAAACTCGCCTATTCTCCGGTCGTGGCCATCACAGGGCTCGTCACGTCGAGCCATTTCCATCGCGACACGATGCAGGAAGTCGACCAACACAGCCTTTTCGCTTCCGTGGTGAAGCGCAATATTACGGTAATTCATCCCGACCGCGTCGGCACGGCGATCACGGAAGCGCTGCAGATCGCCAATTCCGGTCAACGCGGACCGGTCGTGGTGAACATTCCGCGCGACCTGTTCGCGGCCCAGACCGACGTCGAGATCAGGGCGCCGAACTACGAAGCGGGATCGCCCGTGGGAACGATCAATCCGGCCGCCGTGGCGAGAACTTGCGATCTGATAAGGACGGCGCAGTCGCCGATCATTCTAGCGGGCGCAGGTGTGAAGTGGGGTCATGGAGCGGAGGCGGTCTGTCGCCTATCGAACCAGCTGCAGATACCGGTCGTCGCCTCCGCAGGTCATCCCGATGTCGTGCCGAGTGACCATCGGCTCTATGCCGGCCAAGTCGGTCCGCGCGGTAATGAGGTCGCGAGCGCGGCGACCAGAAACGCCGACGTCATTTTGGCGCTCGGAACACGGCTTTCGTTCAACACGACCTTCTTCGCCTACAACGACATCAATGAAGACGCGAAGATCGTGCAGGTCGATATCGACCCGACATCGCTCGGCAAGCACTTTCCGATCGAGATCGGGATGCTTGCAGACGCCGGCTCCGTCGCCACGGCCATTGCCGACGGCTTGAGCGATTTGGACGGCGACAACGTACCTTGGAAAGCCCGGACGGCGGAGATGGTCGGGGCGATTGAGACGCTATGGCAGGCACGCGACGAAACTGGCCGGGACACCTCGATGCCGCTGAAGCCCGACCGGCTGTTCGCGGAGCTACGGCAGGCTGCGCCCGACGACGCCCTTTACACCCTAGATGCCGGGACGCTCTGCCTGCAGGTGACGGACAAGCTCAAGTACAACGGTGGCACGCCTAGCCTGCTGACCACGCTCGACTTCGGACTGATCGGTTTCTCATTCCCTGGCGGGCTTGGCGCAAAATGCGCGCGACCGGATCGCACCGTCATCTCGCTTCACGGAGACGGCGGGTTCGGTATGACGATGATAGAGTTTCCCACCGCTGTTCAGTCAGGGATCAACACAATAACGGTCGTGATGGACAACGGTTGCTGGGGTGCAGAGAAGGCCTATCAGCGCGAGTACTATCAGGGCCGCTATATCGGCTGCGATACTGTCAATCCGCGCTACGACGAATTCGCGAGGCTGTATGGCGCGACGGGTTTTTTCTGCGAGGAGCCCGGAAGCGTCGCCGACGCCATGAGCGAGGCGCTCAAAGCGGACGGCCCGGTCATCATCCACGTCAAAGTAGACCCAGACGTAATGACCTTGTTTCGGCGCGATTCCTTCGCGCACCGCCTGCAACGGTAATGCCGTCAACCAATGTTGCGACGCCCAGATGGCTACAACGCATTACAAAACGCATAGCGCCGACGGAACGCCCGTTTGGATCAGCGGCGATGGTCCGACCGTCATCCTCGCGCATGGCGTATTGATGGACCATCGAATGTGGGGTCCCCAGGTCGAGGCGCTGTCGGAGCAATACAGGGTCTGTTGCTTCGATATGCTGGGGCATGGGGAGGCTCCGGATCCACCGGGCGAGCGCATGCTCGACGACTTCGTCGGTCAGTTGCACGATGTAGTCCAATTGGTCTGCGATGAGGAGCCGCCCGTGCTCTGCGGTTTTTCCATGGGCGGCCTGGTTTCGCAGGCCTACGCAATTGAGCATCACAGCGATCTGAGCGGCCTGATGCTTCTGAACACCGTTTATGACCGCACGCCGGAACAAACGATGCGGGTGCGTGAGCGGTTCGAAGGCAACCTTTCCATCGGTGTCGAGAACGCTGTTGAATCGGGAAGGCGACGCTGGTTCAAGGAGCGGGACCGGGCAACGCGGGCCGACGCCATCGAGGAGATTTTGGGCTGGATTGGGGACGGCGATTTCGCCGCCAAACGCAAGGCCCACCGCGTCTTCGTGTCTGCGGGCTCGGAGGTTGTGGGGCGTCTCGGCGTCATCTCCTGCCCGGCCCTGGTCATGACCGGAGAGGAGGACGATGGCTCCACGCCGGACATGGCGCGCAAGATGGTTGCCGAGATGCCCAACGCCCAGCTCGAGATCGTGGCCGAACAACATCACATGATGCCGGTCTTGGACGCGGCAGGGGTCAACGCTATCCTGCTTGGCTTCTTGTCGCAGTGTTGGTAGGCCTGAGTGTAGAGACGGCTTCGTTTCGGGAGGACATCGAATGATCACTGAAATTGTGACATTGAGACTGCCGCAGGCCGCGACCCGCGAGGAGATTATCGCGAAATTTGAGAAGACTGCCCCGGCTTGGCGAGAGAACCCGGATCTGATCAGGAAGTCTTACCTCTACGACGCCGATAATGGCATCGTGGGCGGCGTCTACCTGTGGAGCGACAAGTCCGACGCCGAGAAGTGGCATGGCGCCGAGTTTCGGAGAAAGGCTTTGGAGGCCTATGGCGCAGAACCGGACATTCGGTACTTTGAAACGCCGATAATGGTCGA
>CALJXB010000411.1 GCA_937974415.1 uncultured Kiloniellales bacterium | reverse complement strand
GCGCGCCATCTCGGCCACCAGCACCCGCGGCCCGAGGCGCTCGGCCAGGTCCCGGTAGGCGCGGGAGAGAGCCTCCGCGTCGTTCAGGCCAAGGTGCACGCCGCGCTTTTCCGTCTTGTGGGCGATGCCCGGTTCCGCCGTCTTGATGACGACCGGATAGCCGAGGGCCTCGGCGGCCGCAGCCGCCTCCTCGCAGCTCGCGGCTTCCTGGCAGGCGACCGCCGGCACGCCGAAGTCGCTCAACAACCTCAGGCCCTCGGCCTCGCCGAGCGGTGCGGCGTCCGCCAAGCGCTCGCGCCAGCGGCTCGCCGTATCCGGGCCCACCGGCGGTGGCGTTTCGGCTCCTCGGGCCACGAAATCGCGGTAATCGAACAGGTGCTTCACGCCCTTGAGAAAAGTCTCAAGGCCGTCTAGTACCGGCAGGCCTTCGCGGGTTACCGCTATGGCGTCGGGCGAGAAGCCGCTGCCCTGGTGGTTGGAGACCACCATGACCGGCTTGCCGCTGGCCTCGGCCGCGGCGCGGGCGAATTGGGGATACTCGGGAAAGATCTTGCCGTCGGGGCCGCGGTCGGCCACCACCGCGCCCACGGCCGTGCCGGGGTCGTGCATCATGGCGGTGAGGCAGTCCGTGAAGTCGTGCCAATAGTCGGCGCCCGTGCCCCAGGCGTCTAGCGGATTGACCGCCGGCAGGCCGGGATCGAGGGTCGCCTCGAGCCGCGCGACGGTCTCCGGCTGCAGCTCGGCGAAGGGCACGCCCAGCGGCTCGGCGAGATCCAGGATCAGCGCCCGCTCGCCGCCGGAATCGTGGATCGTGGCAAGCCCCCCCGGCCCTATGGGCCGTGGCTGAGCAAACAGCATGAGGGCGGCCGCCATCTCGTCGAGGCTGGCGACCCGTGAGACGCCGTAGTGCTCGAACAGGGCCTGATAGGCCCCGTCGTTGCCCACCAGCGCGCCGCTGTGGCTTTCCGCCATGGCCGCGCCGGTCGCGCTGCGGCCGACCTTGAGCGCGACCACGGGGATGTTCCTTTCGTGGGCCTTGGCGAGCGCTGCAACGAAGCCCTCGGGGTTGCGCGCGGTCTCCATAAATAGGCCGACCACCCGGGTCGAGGGCTGTTTGAGGGCGTAGTCCATGTAGTCGGCCAGAGTGACGTTCATTTCCTGGCCGGAGGAGACCACGATGTTGTAATCGATGCGCGCCTCGCAATCGACCAGCGCATTGAACACCGAGCCGGAATGGGTGATCAGGGTCACGCCGCCGGGGCGGTGGTCTGCGCGGGTCTCGAAGCCGCAGAGCCAGAGCCCGTGATCGAAGTTGTAGAGCCCGTTGCTGTTGCCCCCGCAGACCACCACGCCAGCGTCTTTGGCCCGCTGGTGGATGCGCTCGCGCAAGTTCGGGTCGGCGTCCTCCGCTAGCACGAGCTGGGAAACCAGGGTGACGCCCTGTGCGCCCGCCTCGATCGCGGCATCGAACTCCGATTCCACGCGCGCGTCGGCGACCGCAAGGACCGCCTGCTCCGGCGCCTCCGGCAGGTCGGCGAGGGTGCCATAACAGGTAAGCCCCTCGATGTCTTGGTACTTGGGGTTGACCGGGTACACCGCGCCGGCGAAGCCGCCCTGGATCAGCTGCCGGATCAGGGTGTGCCCGACGCTATCGGCGCGCCGGCTTGCGCCAACGATGGCGAGCGAGCGCGGTCGCAAAAGAGGATCGAGACGGTGAGCCATGGAGGGACTCCCGCGCGCCCTAAAAGTCGCGCGGCGGCGTGGCGCGGCGGCGGTCGGGGGTGTAGAACGGCCGCTCGACGATCCGGGCCCGCACCATCTGCTTGTCCCACATGAGCTCTTTCAGCACGTAGATCTCGACCCAGAAGTCGTCGGTGATCTCGCTGCCGTAAGGCGCCTTCAAGGAGGCCAGCGCCAGATTCCGCTTGCAGGTGGGCGACCACATGGCCGAGGTGATGTGGCCCGCCTCGGTCTTCTTGTTGTGGTAGACCAGGGCGCCGCCGGCCGGCTTGTTTCCCTCGATGTCGAGGCCGACCAGGCTATAGCGCGAGCCTGAGTCGCGTTCGGCCAGGAGGGCGCGCCGACCGGTGAAGTGGCCCTTGTCGAAATCGACCAGCCAGCCGAGGCCCAGTTCGAAAGGCGAGCGCCCGCGGGTGCGCCGGATGATCTGGTCGGCCGCCATGAAGTCGGCGTTGGTGGCGATGAAGCCCGCCTCGATGCGCACCAGGTCAAGGGCGTGGGACCCGATGGGCCTGAGGCCGTGCAGCTTGCCGGCCGCCATTAGTTCATCCCATAGGGTTTCGGCGAAGGCCGGGTCGACCCACAGCTCGTAGCCCAGGTCGCCGGTGAAGCCGGTACGCGAAAGGGTGAGGCGGCCGTCCTTCAGCGGCACCTCGATCATGGAAAAGGGTTTGAGGTCGTCGATCCCGCTCACGCCTATGCGCCTCAGGATGGCCGCGCTGGTCGGCCCCTGCAGGGCGAGGGCGGCGATCTCTTCGGTGACGTCCGCGATCTCCACATCGAAGCCAACCGCCGAGTCCGTCAACCAGACCAGTTGGCGTTCCTGGCTGCACAGGCGGAAGTCCTGGTCGGCGAAACGGAACAGGGTGCCGTCGTCGAGCACGTGGCCGGCGTCGTCGCACCAGATCGAATAGGCAACCCGGCCCGGCTTGAGCTTGCGCACGTCGCGGGTCACGAGCCGGTTCAGGAAGCGCTCGGCGTCCGGGCCGCCGATGCGGTACTTCATCATCGGCGAGAGGTCGAAGAGGGTGGCGCTGTTGCGCACGGCAAAATACTCGAGCTCGACCTCGCCATAGGAGTTGGCCACATTGAAGCCGCCCCAGCGGCCCCAGTCGTTGTTGTGGCACAGCGCCGCCGTGCGCCTGTGGAACGGCGTCGGCTTGAGGGGGGTCTTGTAGTGGGTCAGCGCGCTCATGCCGCGGCCTCCCTTTGAATCACTTGGTTGGCCGCGTTGAGGCCGGCGGCACCCATCACTCCGCCGCCCGGGTGGGAGCCGGCGCCGCAGAGGTAGAGCCCGGCGAGGGGCGCCGCGTACTGCGCCGCCCCCGGCACCGGCCGCAGCATTAGCATCTGGTCGAGCACCAGCTCGCCGTGATGCCAATGGCCGCCGGTCATGCGGAACTGCTGCTCGATATCGTAGGGACTCAAAATCTCGCTGGCCGTGATGTGGGAGCCCAGGTCCGGGCTGTAGCGTTCCAACACATCAAGCACGGTCTTGGCGAAGGCCTCGCGGCTGTTTTCCCAGCCCTCCTTCAAGCCATAAGGCGCATACTGCACCACGGCGGAGAGTACGTGCTTGCCTTCGGGCGCCAGGCTCGGGTCGTGCAGGCTGGGGATCGTGATCTCCATCACCGGCTCGGGCGAGAATTCGCCGTACTTGGCCGGGTTGAAGGCTCGTTCGACGTAGTTGACGTCGGGCGCGATCACCAGGCGGCCCTTGAGGTCGGCGGCCTCCAGGCCGGTGAATTCAGGGAGGTTGTCGAGTGCGAGGTGAACTTTCGCGGCGTTGCCGCGCATGCGGATGTTGCGCACCCGGGTGACGAAGCCCGTGTCCAGGTGCTCGGGCCCCAATAGCTCCATGAAGGTGCGGCGGGGATCGGCATTGGAGATCACGGTGTTCGCCGCGATCTCGGTACCGTCCTCGCAGACCACGCCGACGGCGCGGTCGTCCTTCACCAGCACTCGGTGCACCGGCATTCCGAGCCAGATTTCTGCGCCCGCCTCCTGGGCCGCGGCGACGAGTGCTTGGCTCACGGATCCCATGCCGCCTTCGGGCAGGGTCAGCGCCCCCGCCGTGCCGCCGCCCTTGCCGGCGAGGCGGTAGAGCAGGCTCAGTACGGTGCCGGGCGAGCGCGGCCCCAGGTGGGTGCCGAGCACGGCGTCGAAGGCGACTGCGCCGCGCAAGAGGTCGCTCTCGAAGGTATCCTCCAGCAGGTCGGCCACGTTCATGCCGCCGACGCGCAGGAACTCCTGCATGTCTTTTCGGCCCAGGCTGCGGATCGCCCAGCCCAGTTTCGCGAGTTTGCGCAGGTCGTCCCGCTCGCCGCTGCCGAGGCGCGGCGGCACGCTCGCCAGCATGGGCTGGAGATGCTTGGCGAACTTGAGCATGAGCTTGCGCCAGCGGGCGTAGGTCTCGCGGTCCGCCGCGGAGAGCGCCCCGCCGGCCCTGTTGCCGGTGAGCGTCACGTGCTCGCCGTCCGTCCCCAGCGCGATGGTCGGCAGGTTCTTATGCGCCAGCTTCAGCCCGTGGGACTTCAGCTGGAGGTCCTTGATCACCTTGGGGTGCAGCAGGTGGAGAATGTGGGCGCAGGCCGAGACTTTGTAGCCGGGCGCGAACTC
>CALJXB010000410.1 GCA_937974415.1 uncultured Kiloniellales bacterium | reverse complement strand
CTGTTGCCGCTCTCCCTGGAGCTGGTTCACAAGGAGACGATGGGCCTGCTCGAGCTGCTCGCCTGCCTCACCTGCCGGCCAGCCGAGATCTGCGGCCTGCCGGCCGGGCACCTCGCCGAGGGCGCCGCCGCCGACCTGGTGATCTTCGACCTGGAGCGGCCCGGCCGCCTCGACCCGGACGGCTTCCTCAGCAAGTCCAAGAACTCGCCCTTCGAGGATCACCCGGTCCAGGGCCGCGTGCTGCGCACCGTCGTCGACGGGCGCACGATCTATCAAAACGACGCCTAATTCCCCATGCCCGATCCCATTTCCTGGGAACACGCCCTCCCCTATCTCTTGGCCGCCCTCGCCGGCGGCTATCTGCTCGGCTCGGTGCCCTTCGGCCTGGTGGTGATCAAGCTCGCCGGCCTCGGCGACCTGAGGGCCATGGGATCCGGCAACATCGGCGCCACCAACGTGCTGCGCACCGGCCGCAAGGACCTCACCGCCGCCACCCTGCTGCTCGACGGCGGCAAGGGTGCCGCGGCGGTGCTGCTGGCGGGCCTCTACGGGCCCGACGCCGCCCTCATGGCGGCCCTCGGCTCGGTCCTTGGCCACAACTATCCGGTCTGGCTCAAGTTCCGCGGCGGCAAGGGCGTGGCCACCACCTTCGCCGTATTTTTGGCGCTTGCCTGGCCGGTCGGCCTGGCGGCCTGCGCGACCTGGCTGCTGGTCGCCGCGACCCTGCGGATCTCCTCGGCTGCGTCGCTGGCGTCGACGGCGCTGGCGCCGCTCTATGCCTGGCTTTTCCGCGGGGACCTGCAGCTCGTCGAGATGTGCGCGATCCTCGGCGTCCTGGTGTGGATCCGCCATTGGCAGAACATCGGCCGGCTGATCCGCGGCCGGGAGCCGAAAATCGGCCGCAAGGCCTGAGAAGCGCCGCCGCACACCCAGAACGCGCTTATCATCGGCCGCGTTTCAATCGATAATGACGGCCATGGCCACGCCCATCGCACCCCAGGTCCTGCCGCCGGCGGAGAAGCTCGCCCGGCTCCGCCTCGCCCGCTCGGAGAACGTCGGCCCCATCACCTTTCGCCAGCTGCTGGAGCGCTACGGCAGTGCCGAGGCGGCCCTGGCGGCGCTGCCGGAGCTGGCCCGGCGCGGCGGGCGCAAGCGTCCGATCCGCATCACCCCGGCCGGCGCGGCCGAGGACGAGGCGGCGGCCCTGGAGGCCTTCGGCGCCGAGCTCCTGGTGCTGGGGGAGCTGGGCTACCCGGCCCGTCTGGCAGAGATCGAGGATGCCCCGCCGGCGATCAGCCTGCTCGGCCACCGCCATGTCTTGGACCAGCCAAGCGTGGCCATGGTCGGCGCCCGCAACGCCTCGGCCAACGGCCGCCGCCTGGCCGAGCGGCTGGCCACGGACCTGGGCGCCGCCGGCTTCGCCGTCGCCTCTGGCCTGGCCCGCGGCATCGACGCGGCGGCCCATCGGGGCGCCTTGGAGACCGGCACCGCCGCGGTGGTAGCCGGCGGCCTCGACGTGGTCTACCCGGAGGAAAACCGCGCCCTCTACGAGGAAATCGTGGCGCGCGGGCTGGTGCTCTCCGAGATGCCGCCGGGCACCGTCCCCCAGTCGCGCCATTTCCCCCGCCGCAACCGCTTGATCTCCGGCCTGTCGCTCGGCGCGGTGGTGGTCGAGGCGACCCTGCGCTCCGGGTCACTGATCACGGCGCGCTTCGCCCTCGAGCAGGGCCGTGAGGTCTTCGCCGTGCCCGGCTCGCCCATGGATCCCCGGGCCCGGGGCTGCAATCGGCTGCTGCGTCAGGGGGCCGGACTGGTGGAAAGCGCCGAGGACGTGGTCGAGGTCGTGAACCGCATCCTGGCCTCGCCGTTACGCGAGCCTCCCCAGGTGCCGCTGGCGGGCGACCGTCCGGCCGCGCGGCCGCTTGCCGAGGAGGCCGAAACCGAAGCAACCCGCGCCACCGTCGAATCCCTCCTGGGGCCGGATCCGGTGACCGTCGACGAGTTGGCGCGGACCGGCGAGCTGGCCCTGCCGCTGCTCCAACAGGTCCTGCTGGAGCTCGAGCTGGCCGGCCGGATCGAGCGTCACCCGGGCCAGAAAGTCGCCCTGGCCCTCAGCCCCGAAAGCCCAAAGAGCTCTGCCGACTCGGGCGGATAAACCGTCGATTCGCGCACCGGGGCGAGAATTGAGACGCCTTCCTGACCCCAATACTTGGGCTTGGACATTTTATGTTCTACTCTATATAGTAGGCGGTTAGTCGCTCATATGTATATCTAGTAATAACAGGGTCGTCCGGCCAGATCTTGCTTGTTCCCTTCGAGGAGATTGTGTAGCCGCCATCCCGGAGACATTGGGGAGGCAGGAAAGGTCAAGGAGTCGTCACGGAGTCATGCGGATCGTCGTCCTCGCGTCGCGCAAAGGAGGTTCCGGCAAGACCACCCTCGCCGGTCACCTCGCCGTGCAGGCCGAGATGAGCGGTGCCGGTCCGGTCGCCCTGATCGATTCCGATCCCCAAGGCAGCCTCGCGGATTGGTGGAACCTGCGGGCGGCCGAAACTCCCCATTTCGTGCAAGCCGGGCTCGACGACCTGCCGGAGGCCCTCGAACGCCTGCGCGCCCACGGCATGGCGCTCCTGGTCGTCGACACCCCGGCAGCGCTGACCACCCGGGTCGGCAATCTCATCGGCCTCGCCGACCTGGTGGTCATCCCGACCCGCCCGAGCCCCCATGACCTCAGGTCGATCGGCACCACGGTGAAACTGGTCGAGCACTTGGGCAAGCCGCTCATCTTCGTGATGAACGCCGCGCCGCCGCGCGCCCGAATCACAACCGAGGCGATTTCCCTGGTCTCCCAATACGGCCCCCTTGCGCCGTCGATCCTGCACCAAAGGGTGGACTTCGCCAGCAGCATGATCGACGGACGAACGGTCATGGAGCTGCCCGGCACTTCGCGGTCGTCGAGCGAAATCGCCCAACTCTGGGCCTATCTGGAATCCCGCCTGGAGCGGCAGCCCCACAGCCCCGGCTTGCCGATCGTCCCGGGCCTCGCGGCGCCCGAACCGCCGCTATCCGCCTTCGGCGCAACTGGAGCCTGAAATGGCAGAGAACCACAAACCCCCGCACGACCTTCCCCCGCTCGCCGATAAGGGCGCCGCCCGTCCGCTGGCCCAGACCCGGCCCAGCGAGCCCGCTGCAGCCGACGCGGGCGAGGAAAAGCGACCATCGGGGCTGCACACGCGCCCCGACCTGTTTGGCTCCAGCGCGGTCATGCCGAGGCCGGACGACGACGCGGCCGCAGACGCCAACGCACCCGGCTCACAGCCAGCCAGCCAAGGCCCATCCGAGGACCGGGAAGAGGACCGGGGCGAGGACCGGGGCGAGGACCGGGGCGTGAACCGACCGAGCGATGCCTCGGCCAGCGCCGCATCCTTCGTGGCGGAGCCGGTCACCCGCATCGGCCGGCCGATTTCGGGCGATGAGACGATCGGGGCGCCCGACGCCTCCGGCCGTCGCGCGACGCCGGTCGGCGTGTTCCTGCCAGTCGCCAATCTCCAGGACCAGCCGTTGCGCATTCCCGATTCGATTGCCTTCGAGGACTGGCCCGACACTCCGGACTCCGAACCGGAAGCCGGCGCCCGTTCTCCCGAGGGCGCGTCCATGGCAGCATCCGAGCCGGGACCGGAGGAGCCGGCGCCGAGCGAAGAGATCTCGGCTACACCTGACCCGGCACAACCGGATTTCGGCGCGGCGGAATCCGACGACCTGGCGGTTCCGGAGAAACCGGCGGAAGCTGCCGCGCCAGCCGACTGGCAGGCTCCCGATTGGCAAACTCCCGATTGGCAGGACCCCAACCGGCAGCCCGACCCGTCCGCGGGGCAACCCGACCGCTTCCAGGACCTGCTGGCTCGACTGGAGACCGGTATCGACTTGCGCCGCTTGTCCGGCGCCCGCTGGCTCTTGCCGGCGGGGATCACGGCCTGCGCCGTCCTCTTGGTGGCGGGCCTCGCGGTCGGGATCATCCCGATCCCCGGCGAGGATCGGCAGACCGCCCAGCTCGCCCAAGACCTCGACGAGCCGGCGGCCGGCGACCCGGACATGTCCGCCTCGCTCCCCGGCCAGCAGGATGTCCCAGTCGCGCCGGCCGGAAGCGACCTCGGCAACGACAGTGCGGCGGGGCTGCAACCCGAAGAGGCCGCACCCGGCGACCCACTGGGCGACGTACTGGGCGACGCGGCGGGCGACGCGCCGGGGGCATCGCAACTGGCGGCGCTGCCCGAGCCAGGGGCGCCGAACGCGCTCGATTCGGACCGCGAGCCGATCGTCGACTTCATGCGGATCGACCCAGACGGCAAGGCGGTGGTGGCGGGGCGCGCCGCGCCCGGCACCGAGTTGACCGTGCTGGACAACGGCGAGCCGCTCGGCACCGTCACGGCCGACATCTATGGGCTCTGGACCTTCGTGTCCCAGGACCCGCTTTCCGGCGGGCGCCATGAGATCGGCCTCCGGATCAAGAACCAGGGCTCGGAAGTGAGCAGCGAGCCGGTTCTGGTGACCGAAGGCGGGTCTCTCCAGTCTGAAGGGCCGGAGACCGAGGCCGAGCTCGAGAATCTCATGACAGCGGCGCCGGAGGGCACGGACTTCTCCGAGGATTTGGCCGAGGATTTCGAGGCGCCCGAGCAGCTCGCCGCTGCCGTGCCGCAAACGCCGGTGCAGTCCGACGCCTCGGTTTCGCGAAGCCCTGCCGAACCGGGTGGATCGTCCGCGGAACAGCCGGCGGTCGCGCCAAGCCCGGCAGACCAGGCCGTGGCCGCCGCTACGCCGGCGCCAGGCGGGGATTCCACTCAAGCGACCGCAGAGGAGCCGGCCGAAGAGTCGGCGTCTGAGCCCGCCGCCGAGGCCACGGCGACAGTGCCCGCACCCGCGCCAAAGCCGGAACCGCCCGCCGAGACCCAAATCGCGAGGGCGGTGCCGGCCGGCGGCGACTACGTGATCCAGTTCGCCTCCTTCTTGAATCCCGAAACCGCGGTGCGCGAACAGACCGTGCTCGAGGAACGCTTCTCGGACCTCCTGACCGGCCACGAAGTCTTCGTGCAGCAGGTCGATATTGCCGATCAGGGGACCTTCTACCGGGTGCGCCTGGGCCCCTTCACCACCCTGGCCGAGGCCCGCACCGTCTGCAGCCGCTTCCAGGAGCGCGAACGCGACTGCCTCGCCATGGCCCGCTGAGCGCACTTGGCCCGCTAGCGCGCCTGGGCAGCCGGGCCCGCTGGGCCAATTGAGCCCTACGGCAAAGGGGATCGGGCGCCGATCGGCACGCCGATCGCAGCCAGCAGCGCGGCGACCTCTTGGCGTGCCGCGGCGTGGCTCGGCGACTCCATGTAGCCTTCGTCGCCTGGCTCCAGGTCGAACAGGGTCAGCCCTCTGAGGAACAGCTCCCGGTAGACCATACGCTCGCCGAATCCGGGCGCCAGCCGGAAGCCGATGCGCGTCGCCAGCTTGTCCAACAGGGAGACGATGTCACGCTTGTTACGGGCGTCGATGTGGGTCATGCGGTTGCGCATCACCACCCAGTCGATCGGCGCCCGCCCCTCCACGACGCGCCGGTTGTTCTGCTCCCACACCATCTGGGTATAGACGCTGGGCGCCTGAACCGCCCGCCGCTCGCGGTCGACCTTGGCCAAGACGTCGATGTCCACAAAGCTGTCGTTGAGCGGCGTGATAAGGATATCGGCTTCATTGTGGGCGAGGCGCGTCAGATTGTTTTCGCTGCCCGGCGTGTCGATGACGATGACCTGCTGGCGGGAAAGCTCCGAAATGGCCTTGATGAAGCGGGCGCCGTCATCGGCGGTTTCCTGGTCCCGCAGTTCGCCTTCGGCAGGCGCGATCCTGCGGTGCTCCGGCATGGCCAAAGGGGCGCCGCTACGCTGGGCGTAGGCCGCCCGGTTGTCGATATAGGTGGACAGCGTGCCCTGGCGGCCGTCCACGTCGATGCTGCCGACCCGGTAGCCCAACTTCAGCAGCCCGACGATCATGTGCATGGCCGTGGTGGACTTGCCCGTGCCGCCCTTCTCGTTGCCGACAACGATCACATGGGGCCGCACATGGGGCCGTTGGGGGCCTGCCGTCGCTGTCTCGTCAAGCGAATCCACTCTGAAATGTCCGGAAAAATGTCACTTAAAATAAAATCTTCCAATCGGGAAGGTCTTCCTCGGTCTCAGGGCCCGCACCCGCCGGCTCGTCGCCCCCCTGGCCTGGCACCGGATCCGTCGCCGCGCCCGCCGGCCCATCGGCCGACCCATCCGACGACCCATCCGACGACACATCCGCCGGCACATCCAGGGGGCGGCGCGGCGGCTTGTCCGGCAGCTCGGGCAGGGCCTGCTGATCTCGGCCCATGCGCGCCTGGGCCAGCACGCCGGCGAGGCCCGCCGCGCGCCTGGCGAGCGCCTCGCTGGCCGCCCACACCGGCCCCTCTTCGCGGCCGTCCGGCCCGCGGTGGATCGCGGCCCAGCGCCTCCGCTTGCGCGAATACAGCACGCCGACGATGTTCTCGCCTCGCACGCCGGCATCGAGCGCGGTGGTGTAGGGCGGCACCTGCTCGTCCAGCAGGCTCGAGATCACGCTCCAATCGTAGCCTTCCTCGACGAAGAGGCGCAGCAGCTTCGCCGAGCCGCTTTGCATTTCACCCAGCGCTACGGAGATTCGGATGTCCATGTCCTCGCCGCCCTGCGGCGCCTCGCCGAGGGAGGAAATCACTTTGACCAGCAACTTGTAATCCACCATGAAAACCTGCCGCCCCATGCTCGATCCGCGAGGCGCAAATCCAAAATCGAACCGCTTCAAGCCGGCCTTGCGGTGGCCCACGGTCCCGACTAAATCGGCCACGGCCCTAATCGCCGAGGCGTGTCTGCCATGGTAATGCTTCCGCGTGGATTCGGAAACCGGTCATGGCGAATAGCGCCGATACACCGGGCGGGATGGTTGACGAAACCCCCTTCGAATGCCAATTGTCCTCCGCCGGTCCGAAAGCGGACGGGGTGGGTCGGGACGTGAAGCGCCATGGTTTTGCTTGCGTTTCGTTGCGGCACGCCGTTATGGCTGCACGTTTGATGTGGGACTCCGATTGCACCAGATGAACGTCGTCGTCGTCGAATCGCCTGCCAAGGCCAAGACCATCAACAAGTATCTCGGCAAGGACTTCAAGGTCCTGGCGAGTTACGGTCATGTGCGGGATCTGCCGGCCAAGGACGGGTCGGTCAAGCCCGACGAGGGCTTCGCCATGATCTGGGAGGTCGACGCACGGGCGAACAAGCGCATCAAGGATATCGCCGACGCGCTCAAGGGAGCCGATCGCCTCTACCTGGCGACCGACCCGGACCGCGAAGGCGAGGCGATCTCCTGGCACATCGCCGAGGAACTGAAGCGGCGGCGGGCGTTGCAGGGCGTCGAGGTTCACCGGGTGGTGTTCAACGAGATCACCGAAAGCGCGGTGAAACAGGCCTTCGCCCAGCCGCGCGACCTCAACCAGGAACTGATCGACGCCTATCTGGCCCGGCGCGCGCTGGATTACCTGGTGGGCTTCACCCTCTCGCCGGTGCTGTGGCGCAAGCTTCCGGGCAGCCGCTCTGCCGGGCGCGTGCAGTCGGTCGCCTTGCGCCTGGTGTGCGACCGGGAGGCGGAGATCGAGGCCTTCCGGCCCCGCGAGTACTGGAGTGTCGAGGCGGTCCTCGCCAAGGCCTCGGGCGAGACCTTCAAGGCCCGCCTGGTCGAACTGGAGGGCCGCAAGCTCGAGCGTTACGACCTGGCCGATGGCACGAGCGCCGAGGCGGCCTGCCGGCGCCTGCGCGAGGCCAAGGCCTTTCAGGCCGAGCGGGTCGAGCCGAAGAAGACCCGGCGCAACCCGCAGCCGCCCTTCACCACCTCCACCCTGCAGCAGGAAGCGTCGCGCAAGCTGGGCTTCGGCGCCTCGCGCACCATGCGCCTGGCGCAGCAGCTTTACGAGGGCGTCAACCTCGGCGGCGAGACCGTCGGCCTGATCACCTACATGCGCACCGACGGGGTCCAGATCGCCGAGGAGGCGATCGCGGGCGCACGCCAGCTGATCCAATCCAAGTTCGGAGGCCCCTACCTGCCCGACACGCCGCGGCGCTACAGCACCAAGGCCAAGAACGCACAGGAAGCGCACGAGGCGATCCGGCCGACCGACGTGTCGCGCGCCCCCGACGCGCTCGCCGGCAGGCTCGAGCCGGACCAATTGAAGCTCTACGAGCTGGTCTGGAAACGCACCGTCGCCAGCCAGATGGAAAGCGCCCGCATCGACCAGGTGGTGGTCGACATAACCGTCGACGGGGCCGCCGCAAAATTGCGGGCCAACGGCTCGGTCATCGCCTTTCCGGGCTTTCTCGCGCTCTATCAGGAGGGCCGCGACGAATCCGGCGGAAATAACGGTAGGGCCAATGGCACCGCCGCCGCAGACTCTCGCGGCGAGGACGAGCGACGCCTGCCGCCGATCGGCGAGGGCGAGCCCTTAAGCTGCGGCGAGGTCACGCCCGAGCAGCACTTCACCCAGCCGCCGCCGCGCTTTACCGAGGCCAGCCTGGTCAAGAAGCTCGAGGAGCTGGGCATCGGCCGCCCCTCGACCTACGCTTCGATCCTCCAGGTCCTGCAGGACCGCGACTACGTGCGCCTCGAAAAACGCCGCTTCATAGCCGAGGATCGGGGCCGGGTCGTGACCGCCTTCCTGGCCGGATTTTTCGAGCGCTACGTCCAGTACAACTTCACCGCCGACCTGGAGACCCAGCTCGACGACATCTCCGGCGGCCGCGCCGAATGGACCGACGTGCTGGCGCGCTTCTGGAGCGCCTTCATCCAGGCGGTCGACGACACCAAGGGCCTCCGCATCGCGGAAGTCATCGACGCCCTCGACGCCGACCTGGGCCCGCATTTCTTCCCGGCCGACCCGGAGCGCCCGGACTTCGACCCGCGCGCCTGCCCGCGCTGCGACGACGGGCGCCTCGGCCTCAGGCTCGGCAAGAGCGGCGGCTTCATCGGCTGCTCAAGTTATCCCGAGTGCCGCTTCACCCGGCCGCTGGCGGTGGCGGTGCCGGGATCCAACGGCCTCGGCGACGACGGCGCGGGCCCCCGCGAGCTCGGCCACGACCCGGCGAGCGGCCAAGCCGTCTCCCTGCGTAAGGGTCCATACGGGTTCTACGTTCAGCTCGGCGAGGCCGAGGGCGACGCCAAGCCGAAGCGCACCTCGCTGCCGCGCAAAACGAGCCCCGACGACGTGACGCTGGAGACCGCCCTCGGCCTGCTGTCGCTGCCGCGCGACATCGGCCTGGATCCCGAAACCGGCGAAGCGATTACCGCCGGGATCGGCCGCTTCGGCCCCTATGTGCGCAGGGGATCCACTTACGTCTCCCTAAGGAAAGAGGGCGACGAAGTGCTGACCATCGGCCTCAACCGCGCGGTGGCACTGCTGGCCGAGGCCAAGAGCCGGGGCGGCGGCGGGCGCAGCCTCGGCGAGCACCCCGACGGCGGCGAGGTCACCGTCCGCTCGGGGCGCTACGGCCCCTTCGTGAAACACGGCCGGCTGAACGCGTCGCTGCCCAAGGGCTCGGATCCGGACAGTTTCACCCTGGACGAGGCGGTCGCCCTGCTGGCTGCCCAGGGCGCCAAGACCAAGCAGAAGAAGCCATCCAAGAAGAGTGCCGCCAAGAAAACGGCCAAGACGGCGAAGAAGACGGCCAAGACCGCCAAGAAGCCATCCAAGGCTGCCAAGAAAACGCCCGCGCCCGATATCTCGGAAGCCACCGAGGCCTGACCGCGGTCTCGAATATGGCCGGCAAGCCCCCCGAGCGTCCCTTTCCCACCCGCGAGGAAGTGCTCGCCTTCATACGCGAGTCCAAAGGCCCGGTCGGCAAGCGGGAAATCGCCCGCGCCTTTCAGATCCGCGGGGCCGAGCGCCTCGCCCTCAAGGAGCTCCTCAAGGAGCTGGGCCGCTCGGGCGAGCTCCAGGTCGGCGCCAAGCGGCGCTATCTGGCGGCCGGCGAATTGCCGCCGGTGATGGTCCTGGAGATCACCGGGACCGACCCGGACGGCGAGGTCCTGGCCAAGCCCGCCATGTGGCACCAGGAAGCGGCGCCGCCCAGAATCTATGTCTCGCCCGACCGTCGAAGGGGCGCGGCCGGCCCTGGCGACCGGGTGCTGGCCCGCCTGCGCCGGGTCGCCGAGGGGGTCTACGGGGCCAGTACCATGCGGGTGCTCGCCGGGGTCCCGAAGCGGATCATCGGCGTCTCCGAACGCGATGGGCGCGGCGGGCGCGTGCACCCGACCGACCGCCGGGCCAGGGCCGACTTTTCGCTCGACCCCGAGGACGCGGCGGGGGCGCGGCCCGGCGAGCTGGTCCTGGTCGAGCCGAAAGCCTCCCATCGCCGGCTCGCGGTCCGGGCGGCCCGGGTGGTGGAGCGCCTCGGGCGGATCGACGGGACCCGCGCACTCAGCCTGATCTCGATCCACGAACACGACCTGCCCACGGTGTTT
>CALJXB010000409.1 GCA_937974415.1 uncultured Kiloniellales bacterium | reverse complement strand
TCGTAGCCCTGGACCCAGAGGCGTCCGGTGGCCGGCTCGGCGCGCAGGGCGACGCGGGTCAGCTCGTTGAGCACCGGCGGGGCGAGCCAGTCGAGCCCGCTGCCAGGCTCGGGCAGGGTCGCGGCGAGCCGGGCGCTGCGCCTCTCGCTTTCCAGGCCACGCGGGTAGCCGGATTGGCTCGCCGCCTGCCAATGGTTGGCGGCGGCCATCGGTCCATCGGCGGGCGCCTCGCGCACGAAGGCCTGGCCCTCGACGCGTTCGATGACACAGGCTTCGCCGGACCCGGGTCCGACCAGGGCATAGATCACCGGCAGCGCCAGCGGCGTGCGGCACAGCAGCGACTTGGCTTCGGCGAAGTCCGCCGCCTGGTCGAACACCCGGCGCAGCAAATGGGCCGGCGGCAGCTGCCGGCTGCGCCAAAAGCGCCCGCGCTGGAGCGCCCAGTCGGCGGCGAAGAGATGGCTGCGCCGGTGCAGCGGCGCCTGATTGAAGGCGGCGGCGAAGCGGCCGGGGGCGAGGCCCTGGATGGTACCGACGAAACCGGGCCAGGTGAGGTCGATCCACGGCCCGCCCGGGCCCCGGCGGCGCACCGCCAGCAGAGTCTCGCCGAGCCCCGACATCCGCCAGTCGAGGGCGCGCAGCAGGTGGTTCTCGGCGCCCGCGGGCAGGTAAGGAGCGGCCGCGACGCCCGAGGAGCAGGCCCACTCGTGGCTCATGTTGAGGACCCAGCCGCCGGGCCCCTGCAGGTTGTCCGCCACCTCGGCGATTTCGGCCCGGTAGGGGTTGTTCGACCGGGTAAGCCAGCGCCGGCAGGCCGCGTCGCCGGCGATCAGGAGCGGCAGGGTGTACTCGCGTCGGGCGACGGCCAAAATTGCAGCCGTGCGCTCACCTTGGGCGGCTACCAGGGCAGCGGGTTGCCGGTCGCCCAGGTCGACGACGGGAATTTCGGGCAGACGGTGGGCCGGGCTTCGCATCTTGAATGGAGCATATATAGGTAGTCCGAGCGAGAACAACAGAACAGAGAGGTCGCCGGAGCGGCCCTTAACCGCCCCGGCGTTGTTGTGGTCGGGCGACGGCCTATCGAGGGGTGCGTTCGACGACGACCTCAGGCGCGATCCAGCCGGGCGCTCGTGTATGGCCTTGCGAGCACCCGGCATTGCAAGTTCGAATGACCCGTGGACGGGCCCAGCCGCTAACGGGCCGAACCCGACAAACCGCGCCCGCCCGCGACCAGCCAGGCCTCGAACTTCGCCGACAGTTCGACGTGATGGCTGGCCCACCAGTCGGCGTCGGTCTTCAGCGCGTTGGCCATGTTGTCCGGTGCCGTGGGTAGGTGCGGCTTGACCGCGTTGGCGACCAGCGCCATCGACGATTTCCGTGCCGGTCCATAGGAGATGTACTGTGTCTGCTCGGCCAGCGGCCACGAACCCGTCGAAAAGCTGATGAAGTCGAGGGCCTTGGCGAGATTGTAGCTGCCCTTGGGTATGCCCCAGGAATCGATGTCCCAAATCTGCCCGTCCCACAAGATGGTGAAGGCCTTGCCCTGCTCGACGATCGGCCCATAGACGCGGCCATTCCAGACCGACGTCATGACAACCGCGTCGGAGTCAAGAAGCTTCACGGGGTCCGAGCCGGTCTCCCACCAGACGATACTCGACTTGATACTATCCAGGACCGAGAAAGCACGTTCCTGCCCGTCTTCCGTCTCCAGGGTTGCGTAGACCTGGTCGGGGGAAACCCCGTCGGCCATCAGGGCCCACTCCATGACCACGCGCGGATCGCGCCTGAGACCTCGTTTGCCGGGAAACTTCCGAACGTCGAAGAAGTCCGCCAGCGTGGTGGGCGGGCTGTCGCCGACGGCCTCGTTGTCGTAGGCGACGACCGTCGCCCACACGGTTTGGGCGACGCCACAGTCGGTGAAGGCTCCCGGAAAGAAGTCTTCGCTGGCCGGCGTGCCGTCGTCGCCGGGCGGAAGGCTGCTGTGGTCGATTGTTTCCAGCAGGCCCTCGCGGCAGCCCCGGATCAAATCCGATTGCTCGAAGTCCACCACATCCCAGACGACGTTCGCGGTTTCGACCTGCTCGCGAATCTCATCGAGGCCCCCATTATAGGTCTCCATCGACACCCATTCGCCCCTGAGGTCGCGGTAGGGGTTCACGTAGGCCAGCATCTGGCTCCTGGTATAGCTGCCGCCCCAAGAGACGACGGTTAAATTCTTCTGCGGCGTGCCCTGGGCCATCGCCGGGCCGGACGCGAGAAGCGCCGCGGCCAAGCTAAAGATCGCAACCCTGTCACACAAAGACATCTCCACTCCCTCCTTTCACGCTCTTCTGCTGTGCGCGACACTCGCAGAATCAGGCATGCAACTCTCCGCTCAGGCTGGTGCCGTCGGGCGCTTTGCTTTCAGCGGGTGAAGGTACCGCGCTCGGGTCTTCGTTCAGCGACTTGATGATCCCATATGTCATCATCAGCATGATCACGCTAACCGGCAGGGCAGCGGCGATCGAAGCGGTTTGCAGAGCTTTCAGTCCGCCCGCAAGCAAAAGGACCGCCGCCACGAAGCCCTCTCCGATACCCCAAACGATACGAAACCTCTGGGGCGGATCGTCGTCGCCCATGCTGAGCATCGTGGTGATAACCAGGGTGCCCGAATCC
>CALJXB010000408.1 GCA_937974415.1 uncultured Kiloniellales bacterium | reverse complement strand
TTAGATTTCCTTCAGCATAAACGTCGTTTCCGGCCTTGTGCACGGGGCCTGCGGCGACCTCAGGAATAACAAAGACGCCTCGGCAATATGAGCGATCAAGCGGTACCCATTCCCCTCGCAATTCAGGAGGAACTGGCAGGGCGCGGCCTGAGCGGCAAGATGTCGCTCATCTTCGAAGGCATGCCGGTCGGCGCGACGCTGTCCGCAGGCACCAATAACTGGGACAACACCTATTCCCTGACGGTGGCGGACCTGCACGACCTGCACTTCATCCCGTCGCCCGACAACGATGGCGTCTATACCCTGTCGGTTCGTGTCCTGAGGTACGACTCCGACGGCTACGACGTAGCCAGCACCGCGGCGGTGTTCGACCTGACGGTCGACTGCACGGCCCAGCATCAGGCCAAGATCGCCGAGGCCGAGGATGTCGAAACCAGAATAGCGTCGCTCGAGGCAGAGCTGCGCGCCGAGGCCGAACAAAGCCTGGCCGAGGCCGAGGCCGAATGGAAAGCCGCCGAAGACGCGCGCCTCGCCCAAGCCAGGGCCGACTGGAAAGCCGAGAGCGAAAAGGCGCTGACCGACCTCAAACAGTCGCTCACGCGCGAGGCCAAACAGCAGTTGGCCGACCAGCTCGCAGCCCGCGGCGTCGAGGAGGAAAAGCAGCGCGCGGCCATGGAGGCCCGTTGGCAGGCCGAGCGGGAGGAGAGTCTGGCCGAGGCGCGCTCCCTCTGGCAGAACGAGGCGGAGCAGCAGCGCACGACCGAGCGCACCCAGTGGGAATCGGCCCTGCAGCAACGCATGGCGGAAGCCAAGGCGACTTGGCGCAGCGGCGAGGAAAAGCGCCTCAGCGAAGCCAAGCAGGCCTGGCAGCAGGAAGAGGAAAAGCGCCTGCAAGCCGCGGCCGCCTCCTGGGAAACCGACGAGAAGCAGCGCCTCCAGCGTGCCAATGACAGCTGGAAATCGGAAGAAGAGCAGCGGCTGGCGACCGCCCGGGCGACCTGGGAGTCGGACGCGAAGAAGCGCCTGGCCGAGGCCCTCCAGGCCAAGCGCAAGGACGAGCAGGACCGCCTCGAGGCCCTCAAGGTCGAGTGGCAGGCAAAAACCGCACAGCAGCTGGCCGACGCCAAGACCGAATGGCTGGAAAATCACGAGAACCAGCTGTCCCAGGTCCTCCTGTCCCGGAATGCCGAAGAAGAAAAGCGCCTGAGTTCAGAGATCGGCAAGCTCAAGCAGGCCGAAACGGCGCGCATCGCCGCAAGACTGTCCCAGTGGCAGGAGGAGCAAGACAAGCAGCTGGCCGAGGCCCGCAAGGCCTGGGAAGAGAAAGAGGCCCAGCGCTTCTCCGACGCCGAAGAAAAGTGGCAAGCCGCCCTCGCCGAGCAGCTTGCCAGACAGAAGACCAAGCTGGAGCTCGACGCCGACAAACGCCTAGCGGAAGCCGTCCAGGGCTCGCAGAACGATTTGTCCCAGCGACTGGAGACGGCCAAGAAGACCTGGCAGGCCGAGGAGGCCGAGCGCCTCGCCGCCGCCGAGGCCAAATGGAAGGCCGCCGAGGCCGAAAAGATCGCCAACCTGCGCCAGCAGACCGAGCAGGAGGTCGAGGCCCGCCTAGCGTCCCACAAGACCAACGGCGAAGACAAAGAGCAATACCGCCTCACAGCCGCCCGTACCGCCTGGGAAGCGGAACAGGCCGAGCGCCTCAAGGCCGCCGAGCAGACCTGGCGGGCCGCCGAGGCCGAACGGCGCATCGAGGACAAACGGGCCTATCAGGTCGAGGAGGCCGAGCGCCTGGCCACGGCCGAGGCCAAGTGGAAGGCGGCCGAGGCCGAGCGCGTGGCCCAGCTCAAACTGGAGATCGAGGAAGCCGCCGAACGCCGCCTGGCCGCCTTGCAGAACACCGGGCAAAACCAGGCCGAGGAGCTCATGTCCACGGCGCGCGGCACCTGGGAGGCCGAGCACAGGGAACGCCTGGCGACCGCCGAGGAGGCCTGGCGCGCCGAGGAGGCCGAGCGCCTGTCTGCGGCCAAAGCCGAATGGAAGGCCGCCGAGACCAAGCGTCTTGCCGAAGCCCGCGCGCAAACCGAACAGGAAACCGAACGCCACCTGGCGACCCTCCACTCCAAGGCCGCGGATCAAGTCAACGAACGCCTGGCCGCCGCCGAGGCCGAGTGGAAGGCGGCCGAGGCCGAGCGCCTGGCCGAGGTCCGGCGCCAGGCCGAGGAGGAAGTCGGGCACCGCCTCGCCGTCATCGAAAGCGGCGGGCAGGAGCAGATCGGCGAGCGCCTCGAAGCGGCCCGCAAGACTTGGCAGACCGAAGAGGCCGAGCGCTTGGCCGCCGCCGAAGCCAAATGGAAGGCGGACGAGGCCGAGCGCCTGTCGGAGGTTCGGCGGCAGGCTCAAGAGGAAATGGAGCGTCGCCTAGCCACCGTGCAGGCGCACGGCGACGGCCAGGGCATCAGCGAAGAGGACCTGGCAACCGCCCGCGAGGCCTGGGAGGCCGAGCAGAAAGAGCAGGTGGCGGCGCTGCAGGCCGAGTGGCGTGGCGAGCATCAACAGCGCCTCGACGAGGCCCGCCGGGCCTGGGAAATGGAGCGCAGCGAGGTCGCCTCGGAGGCCAGGACCAAGGCCGAAAGAGATTTCGATCAGGCCCTGGCGGAGGCCAAGGATACCTGGGAACAGGAGAGCGAAGTCAAGCTGGCGCGGGTCCGCGGGGCCTGGGAGTCCGAGCTGACCCAGCGCATGGCCGAGGCCCAAACCGAATGGGACGCCAAGGAAGAAGAACTCAACGCGATCACCCGGCGCGCCCTGACGCGGGCCAAGATCGCGGAACAGAATGCCAGCGCCGCCAAGCGGCTCACCAGCGACGGCAAAGCCGCCGGCCGTGGCCGCAAAGCTGCGCCCAAGCCCAAGCGCCAGGCAGGCTCGGGCAAAGGGCCGTTCCGCTTCAAGCACGCGGTGCTCGGCCTGTCGGCCGCTGGCGTGGCCTTGGCGGCCGCGGCTTACGTGGTCCTGGAGCCGGACCTCGACCTGCCGTTCGATCGGGCAAGTGTGACCTTGGTTCCGGAATCGCCGGTCGAAGAGACGGCCAAAGAGGCGGCGGCATACCCGGCGGAAGAGCCGTCGAACCAATTGTTCATTCAGCCCAGCGTCGTCAACGTGCGCGCCGCAGCCTCCCAGGGCTCGGCTGTCCTGACCCAGCTGAACCGCAAGCAGCCGGTGGTGGAGCTGGAGCGCAAGAACGGTTGGGTCCTGATCGCCTGGCCCGACGGCAGCGGCCGGCGGGGCTGGATCCACAGCTCCCTGCTGGCGGCCGAGCCCGCCAATCCAAATCAGCCTTAACCTCGGGTCGCATCAACCGGTAAAGCGCGGCGTCTCAGAATCAACGGAGCGCCTGGTCCAGGTCCGCGATCAGGTCGTCGACACTCTCGATGCCCACCGAGAGGCGCACCAGGCCCTCGGAGATCCCCAGTTCCGCGCGCTTGTCCTCCGGCAGCGAGGCATGGGTCATGATGGCCGGATGCTCGACCAGGCTTTCGACGCCGCCAAGGCTTTCGGCCAGCGCGAAGATCTCCACCCGCTCGAGAAACCGCCGGGCGGCGTCCAGCCCGCCGGCAATGACCGCCGTCACCATGCCGCCGAAGTCCCGCATCTGCCGTGCTGCCAATTCGTGCTGCGGGTGGCTCGCCAGGCCCGGGTAATAGACCCGCTCGATCTTGGCGTGGCCCTCGAGATACTCGGCAACGGCCCGGGCATTGCCGCAGTGGCGCTCCATGCGTAAAGCCAGCGTCTTCAAGCCGCGCAGTGCCAGGAACGAATCGAAAGGCCCCTGTATGCCGCCGACGGCGTTCTGCAGGTAGCCGAGGCGCTCCCTGGTCTCCGGCCGGTCGCCGACCACGGCGATGCCGCCCACCATGTCGGAGTGGCCGTTGAGGTATTTGGTGGCCGAATGCATGACCAGGTCGAAGCCCAGCTCCAGCGGCCGCTGCGCCCAAGGCGTGGCGAAGGTGTTGTCGCAACAGGTCAGGATCCCGCGGGCGCCGGCCGTGCGGGCCACCGCCTCCAGGTCGACCACCTTGAGCAGGGGGTTGGTCGGGCTTTCCACCCAGATCATCCGCGTTTCGGGCCGGAGGGCGGCCTCGAGCGCACCGGGCTCGGTGAGGTCGACGAAGCTGAAGGCGAGGCCGGCGCTGTCGCGGCGCACGTTCTCGAACAGGCGGTAGCTGCCGCCATAGAGGTCGTCGATCGCGACCACGTGACTGCCGCTGTCGAGCAGGTCCAGAATGGTCGCCGTCGCCGCCATGCCCGAGGCGAAGGCGAAGCCGGCGGTCCCGCTCTCCAGGTCCGCGATGCAGCGCTCGTAGGCCATGCGGGTGGGATTCTGCGACCGGCTGTACTCGTAGCCCTTGTGCACGCCCGGGCTTTCCTGGACGTAGGTCGAGGTGGCGTAGATCGGCGGCATAACGGCGCCGGTCGTGGGATCGGGCGACTGGCCGGCGTGGATCACGCGGGTCGCGAAGCGGGGGCGGTTGGGGCGTTGGCCGCTGTCTGCCATGCTCGGTCTCGCTGCGATAGACGGTTGGGAGCTGCTGCTACTTCATGCTGCGGCGCAGATGGTTCAGCAAATCGATCTGGGTGATCAGGCCGAGGAACTGCTCGCCGTCGAGGATGATGGCCACGTGGCCGCGCCCGAAGATCGGCATTAGGGCCTCGAGCGGCTGATCGGCCTGAACCGTTTGCAGCCGTTCGGTCATCGCCATACTGACCGGTTGCTTGAAGTGGTCCTCGTTGCGGAACACCGCGAGCAAGATGTCGCTCTCGTCGATCAGACCGATTACTTCGCCCCCCTCCGACAGCACCGGCAGTTGCGATATGTCGTAGAGCTTCATGCGGCCATAGGCGGTGAGTAGAGTGTCCCCGGGCAATACGGTGACCGTCGCGTGCTCGTCGTGGTGGCGCGAAATGATATCGGACAGGTCATGGTGGATTTCGCGCTCGATGAAGCCCTGGTCGATCATCCAATAGTCGTTGAACATCTTCGATAGATACTTGTTGCCGCTGTCGCAGACGAAGGTGACGACCCGCTTGGCCGCCGTCTGTTCGCGGCAATAGCGCAGCGCCGCGGCGATCAAGGTGCCGGACGACGAGCCGGCCAGGATGCCGTCCTTCTCCAGCAACTCGCGCGCGACCAAGAGCGATTCCCGGTCGGGAATGGAATAGGCGCTCTTGACCCTCGTGAAGTCCGAGACAGGCGGCAGGAAGTCCTCGCCGATGCCCTCGACCACCCAGGAGCCGACCTCCTCGCTCAGGGTGCCGTGGTTCACGTAATCGGCTAGGATCGAGCCCAGCGGATCGGCCAGAATGACCTCCACGTGAGGTGCAACCGTCGCGAAATAACGCGACAGGCCGGTAATCGTGCCGGCCGAACCGACACCGCAGACGATGGCGTCCATGTCCCCGCCCATCTGGGCCCAGATTTCCGGGCCCGTCGTCGTCTCGTGCGCCTTGGGGTTGGCCGGGTTTGCGAACTGGTTCACGTAAACCGCGCCGGGAATGTCCTTGGCCAGCGCCTCGGCCTTGTCCTGATAGTAGTCCGGGTGGCCCTTGCCCACGTCCGAGCGGGTGAGAAACACCTCCGCGCCCAAGGCCTTCAAGTGGAAGATCTTCTCCTGGGCCATCTTGTCCGGCACCACGATGATCAGCCGGTAGCCCTTCTGGGCCGCCACCAGCGCCAGACCGAGGCCGGTATTGCCGGCGGTCGCCTCGATGATGGTGCCGCCCGGCTCGAGGCTGCCGTCGGCCTCGGCCGCCTCGATCATCGATTTGCCGATGCGGTCCTTGATGGAGCCGCCGGGGTTCTGGTTTTCCAATTTGAGGAAGAGTCGGCAGGG
>CALJXB010000407.1 GCA_937974415.1 uncultured Kiloniellales bacterium | reverse complement strand
CTCAACCACTTGACGGACCTCGCCCGCGCCTTGGGCCGCTACGCCGGGGCCGAGGCGCTCGCCGGACGCGCCGTGGCGTTGAGCGAGTCCGCCCTCGACCCGGATCATCCGGATGTGGCGGTCTCTCTCGACCATTCGGCGCAGCTCTATCAGGCACAGGGCCGCTATGCCGAGGCCGAGCCGCTCTATCGGCGGTCCCTTGCCATCCGCCGGGATCGGCTGGGATCCGGCCACCCGGACGTGGCCACCAGCCTGCGCCATTTGGCCGGCCTGCACCGCCGCCTCGGGCGCCTGGACGAAGCCGAACCGCTGTTGCTGGAAGCCCTTGAGATCGGCGAGAAGGCCTGGGGCGCGAAGCATCCGCAGATGGCCGCTGGCCTCGACGACCTGGGCGCGCTCCATCACGCCCAAGGCCGCTACGACGAGGCGGCCCCCCTATTCCAGCGGGCCTTGACCATCCGGTCCTTCGCCTACGGCCCCAATCATCCGGAGGTGGCCGAGAGCCTGAACAACCTCGCCGTGCTCTATCGCGCGCAGGGCCGCAGCGCCGCGGCCGAGCCGCTTTTCGAACGGGCGCACGCCATCAAAGAAGCGGCCTTGGGGGCCGATCATCCGGCTCTCGCCACCAGCCTCAACAACCAGGCGCAGTTCTACAGGGACGAAGGCCGCGACGCCGAGGCCGAGGCATTGTTTGTCGAGGCGCTCGCCATTCGCGAGGCGGCCCTGGGGCCGGATCATGCCAAGGTCGCGGCCAGCCTCAACAACCTGGCCGACCTCTACCGCAGCGAGACGCGCTACGACGAGGCGGAGCCGCTTTATGAGCGGGCGCTGGAAATCCTCGAGAGGTCCCTCGGCCCCGACCACCCGGACGTGGCGACGGTGCTCGCCAATCTGGCTCGGCTCCATACGGCGCAGCGCGAATTCGAACTGGCGAAGCCGCTCTTCGTGCGCGCGCTCGAAATCCAGGATGCCGCCTTCGGGCCCGACTACCCGGCCGCGGCCCAAAGCCTCGAGGGCCTTGCCATCATTCTGCGGATCGAAGGCGAGGTCGATCGGGCGGAGCCCCTCTATACCCGCGCATTGGCCCTGAAGGAAAAAGCCTTTGGCCCCGAGCATCCGAAACTTGCCCCGATTCTGAGCGGCATGGCCCTGCTGTATCGGGCCCAGGGCCGCGCCGACGAGGCAGAGCCGCTGTTCCAACGCGCCCTGGGGATCTACCGGGAAACCCTGGAGCCGGACGACCCCCGGCTGGCCAAAGCGATCATCCGCCTGGGGCGCTTCTACCTATCCTATAACCGTTTCGACGAGGCCGAGGCGGTTTACCGCCGGGGGCTAGAACACTACGAGCGAAGGCTCGGCCCCGAGCACACAAAAACAGGCGTCATGCTTATCTACTTGTCCGAACTCTATCTGATACAGGACAGGACCGACGAGGCCGAGCCGCTGCTGAAACGGGCCTACACCATATTCGACGAGGCCTTGCCCCATCTCGCCGAGGCCGACGAACCCTTCCCCTATCGCCTCACCAAGCCGGATTGAACGGCGGGTCCAGGCAATCTTACGACGCCGGAAGAGGCACTAGGTCCTGTTCCACCTGGAAATGGCGGCGCTCGAGTTCGGCGAAGAAGGCCGCGGGATCGAAGACTTCCTCGGGCGCCCAGACGCCCGGCTCGAGGGGGCCGGACATGAGCCGCTGGACGCCGATCGACATGCACATGCTGGTGCCGGCGTCGAGATACCCCTCGTAGAGCGGGTGGGGATGGGACATGACCTGGCAGCGGGCCTCGCGCGCTCGGCCGCCGACGGTGCCGCGGCCGATCGCCAGGTGGATCTCGTGGGCCTCCTGCGCGGGGATCTTGTCCGCGTTCTCCGCCATGTTGCGGTCGATTACCGCCTGCAGCACATCGATCGGCTTGACCTCGCGGCCGTCGCGCAGCTGGACCGGCCGGTCGAAGTCGCCGAAGCCCGCCTTGACCAGCCCGACCCAGGCCGCGTGCTCGGCCTCCGGCAGATGCAGCTTCCAGGTCATCTCGCGAATGCCCTTCTCCGCGATGCCCTCGGCGAAGGGCACGGTGAGCGGCTCGGAATGCTGGGTGTGCATGAAAAGGGTGCGGCCCCAGGGCGGCGGCAGGTCGAGCTCCTCCTGGCCGCTCTGCGGCGGCACCTCGACGAGCGCCCCGTCGAGGAACTGCTGGCTGGGGTTGGCGTATTCCGACAGCACGGTCGAGGCGGCATAGGGCGGCACCAGCACTGGGCTTTCCGGCCCGACGGCCGCGGCCGCCCAATAGAGATTGATCGCCTCGATCGTCTCCAAGCGGTCGGCCACCGCCCGGCAAATGATGTTGGAGAGCCCCGGGTCCGCCCCCAGGCCCAGCACCGCCGTCGCGCCGGCCTCCCGCCAACGCGCATGCTCGGCCTTCTGCTTCACCGTGTAGACCCCCATGCCGCCGTAATCCACATAGGGCGTGCCCGCCGCCAGGCAGGCCTCGAAGATGTCCATCTGATAGCCCGCGAAGGTCGCCACCGCGTTGATGCAGACGTCGGCCTCGCGGAGCAACGCCGCGAGGGCCGCGGGGTCGTCCAGGTCCAGGCCGGCGGTGGCAAGGCGGGGATCGTCAAACCGGGCGGCCAGCGCTTCCAGCCGGTCGACGAAGCCGTCGGCCACCACGACGCGCTCGACGCCCTGCGACAGCTCCGAGAGCAAGTCGCGCACCGTGCCCGCGCCCATCAGGCCGGCGCCTCCCAAGATCAGGATCTTCATGGTTCCAGGGCCCCTAGAGACGTCTAACCGCACCCCAACATACGGCTCCGGGCCGGGCCTCGGCAATCGCACGCACAGAGATTGACGGCCTTTTGATCGGATCGCGCACGCGAGTGTCGTGTCTCAGTTGCGAATTCTGTCGAACCAATCCTCGATAGTCCGCTATCGCGCTGGTTCTGCCCGCTTGGCACTCGGGAGCGGACGGAATTGGCCATGGTGTTGGATGTCCGCTTCTGACCTAGGCTGTGTAAAAACACCGGCGAACACTACTTGATGGCGAAAGATCGGCCAGTATTTCGAATCGCGACCTAATTAAGACATTGATTTGATTGTGGGTGAAATCTGCGGAATTTGAAGAAGAATGCGCCTGAACGCGTCCGAGCCTGTTTTCACACAGCCAAGACCCTGAGCCGACATTCGCCTGTGACCAAAAAGCCCCGCCATGAGACGGGGCTCTTCGCATTGTACGAACTGGTTGCAGGCGTAAGTCATCCAGTCGAAATCACTCACGAATGACCACACAATGGATGGAAGCCATTGCTACTTCCAGAGGTGTTCCATCCGAATTGACAATATTCTGGCCTGATACTCGACTGGTGTGGAAGCCGCTAAAGCTGTTCTTTTGGTCTTCGCAAGTTTGTTCAGAAGTCCAGGACCGAAGGCTCTCGCGGTCAGTATAATAAACGTTGCCAGTTGCCGGGTCCGTTAGGCTCACGCGATAAACGGCCCTAACAATTGTCTGAGCAGATGCGGTCTCGATCGAACCGGCAAACAAAGCAACCCCGACAACAAGCATTGAGATAACCCGAATCATGAGTTTCATAGTGTCTCCTTTAGGATTCAAAACGGGAGTTAGCAAATTGGCGGACAACCGCATCACAGTTCAGTAATACTTCCCCCACCAACCAGCAACACCAAGCCATCTGGTTGATGCTACCGGGCGGATTAAGGCCACACGTAGCTTGCTTGCCTAATGATCTGTATCAATCTGCGATCACTTTAGGCTCAGTGGGCGGCCCCTTCTGGGCGGCATCACAATGCCTGCTCCTGGCTACAAGGCGACCAAATGATAGGGCTGCGAGCAGGTCCGCTTATCCCCGAACTTCGGACATACAGAGATTGATGTCCGTTTCGC
>CALJXB010000406.1 GCA_937974415.1 uncultured Kiloniellales bacterium | reverse complement strand
CGAGTCCGAGAACTGGGATGCGGATCACAAAGAGCTGCTCGACGGCACCTACTACGTGACGGACCGGACCGCAGATGCGCTGAAGTCGCATTTCGGCATCGCCGCCTGAGGCGGCACGCGCATCCAAGGCGCGATCTGATCACTACTCGGGCTCATCCGGCCCCAAGCCGTCCCGAAGCCATCGCGGGCCGCGCCGGCTTGCCGGGCGTTGGCCCATGCCGTTTAATGATAGGGCGATGGAATCGGCACGCCAAGACGCTCGGCGGCCGAGGGCAAGGAGCGTGTGCGCGGGGTTATGGCGGTGAAAGATCAGGCGAGTTTGCCCTTGGGCGTCGTGGTCGAGCGGCGCGACGTCGATAACCCCTGGATCGATCACTCTTGGCGTGCGGTGGCGGTCATCGCCGGCGCGCCCGCACTCTCGCCGTTCGACGCATGGACCCCCATGGGCGACGGCGACGGCTGGGTTCATTTCCATGCCGGCACCCTGAACCTCGAGCTGTTTCCTAAGGAGACCGAGGGCTACAAGCTCAATCTGTCGCAGAACCCGCCGCGCCTCTATGTCGTCTTGCGCAACGAGGAAGAGGGGCTCTGCGATCATGAGGTCGTGCCGTTTCTGGTGACCGCCTGCCCCTACGAGGCCCAGGACTATCTCGACAGCGGCGAGGAGCAGGTCGACGCCGTGGCCATGCCCGAGGGCGTGATCGCTTTCGTGCAGGACTACGTCGGCCGCCACCACGTGGAGGAGAAATTCTACAAACGTAAGCGCCAGCGCGCCGACAGTGCCGACGAGGCCTTCGCCCGGCCCCCGGGGTGGGCCCCGCGGCGGAGCGACGGTGGGGCCGATGGCTGATCGCGAGACCTCCTTCCTCACCCGCTGGTCCCGGCGCAAGCGCGATCCCGAGAAGGAACCTGACCCCACGGTAGAGCCGAACACGGCGGAGCGGGAGACGGCGGATCAAAGCCGGACCGCGGTGCCGGCGCCCCAGGACGACGGCGAGAGCGACGAGGACGCGGGCGATCCCGAGGTGATCGCCAAGCTTCCCGACATCGAAAGCCTCGACGAGACCTCCGATTTCGCCCCCTTCATGGCCGAGGGCGTGCCGGAGATCCTGCGCCGTCGGGCCCTGCGCAAGCTGTGGCGCCTCAACCCCGTCTTCGCCAACCTCGACGGCCTTGCCGAGTATGACGAGGACTTCACCGATGCGGCCAACCTGCTGAGCGAGATCAAGACCGTCTACAAAGTTGGCAAAGGCATGGTGGACAAGGAGGCCGCTCAAAAGACAGCTGAGGAAACCGCCCAAAAGGCAGCCGAGGAAACGGCCGGGGAAACCGCCGGGGAAACCGCCGCGTCCGAGGGCGCCGCGGAACCAGCGCCGGCACAGTCGCAACTGGCGCAACTGGCCGAAAGCACTGTGGGGGCACCCGCGGTTGAGCACCCGGTTTCGGACCTGGCGGCAGACACGTCGGAGTCGGTCAGCGAAGATCAGCCCGCCGATGCCGCAGAGTCCTTACCCCTCCCGGAGGCCGACGAAGAGGGTGAAGCCGTTACTCGCAAGCCGGCCGATCCGCCGCAACGAAGCGCTATGGCACGGCGTTGGGGCGAACCGTCCGAATAACGCCTCGCGGCGCCCCGCGCCGGCGCGATTTTCACACTTCCAGAAGAGACATTGCGGATTACATCGGTAAATTTTTGGAAAATTGTGAGTCCTTTCACAACAAGGACGGGCTGCCTTTTACAGGATTTGCAAAATTGAAGTGAGGCGGAGTTGCAGCCTTGCCGTTCGCCGCGGGCGACGGCCGCCGATCACGATCCGGTGGTCTTGTTGACAGCGGGCGAGAAACGGTTTCTAATTCTAAAGAAATAAGAAAACCTTTGAAAAACAAGGGTTACTGTCTCCAACCGAGACGCATTCCCAGGGCCGGGAAATCGCTTGAGACTGCGGCCATTTGCGGGGATTTCGCTTGGTGGCGGAGACGGGGAGGAACAACGGTTTGGCTGATGCCGCGGCCGATTTGGAACTAGCGGACGAAGACGTTCTGCGTGCCCATTGGTATGGGCTCTTGGCGGCCGTCTTGCGCGCTGCGCCGGACCGGGCGCGCCTCGATCAGCTCGCGGGCCTGGTCGGCGACGAGACCGACTTCGGCGCCGACGTGAGCGCCCTCGCAGACGCGGCGCAAGCGGCCCTGGCGGCGGATCCCGAGAACCTCAGACAAGAACACTTCGACCTCTTCATCGGGGTCGGGCGCGGCGAGCTCTTGCCCTACGGCTCCTACTATCTCGCCGGATTTCTGTATGAAAAGCCGCTGGCGCAGCTGCGCGCGGACATGCGCCGGCTCGGCATCGCGCGCGCTGAGGGCGTGCACGAACCCGAAGACCATATCGCGGCAGTCATGGAGATGATGAGCGGCCTGATCACCGGTGCCTTCGTCGCGGCCGCCGATCTCGCCACGCAACGACAGTTCTTCGCGGCGCACCTGGGGTCCTGGGCGCCGCGTTTCTTCGAGGATTTGGAGACCGCGGAATGCGCCGGGTTCTACCGATCCGTCGGCCGGGTCGGCCGCCGGTTCCTGGCGATCGAATCCGCGGCCTTCGAGATGACGGCCTAGCGTCGAACAAGGCATACGAGGCCGGGGGCGGGCCTTCTAGGCAGACTGCAGCCCCGTCGAAGTTCACCAGGGAAGGAAGGTGAGCAGATGAGTGAGAAGAAGAAAGAGGCGGCCATGGGCCGTCGGGACTTCTTCAAGAAAGCAGGCCTTGGCGCCGGCGCCGTCGGTGCCGCCGCGGTCGGGCTTGCCGCCGACGAGACGAAGGCGGCGGAACCGGCCAAGAGCGGTGCGGGCGGTCGCGGGTATCAGGAAACCGCGCACGTGAAGAAGTACTACGAACTCGCCCGGTTCTAATCGGGCGGACTTAACTGCGAACGTAAAGGAGAGGTCAATGCTAACCAAAAAGACGAATGGGGTGGCGAACGGCCCCCGTTTGTCCCGGGCTTTGACCGGCGTCGTCGGCAGTGCAATGGATCGCCGCGCGTTCCTCAAGCGGTCGGGCTTGACCGCAGGAGGTGCAGCGCTTGCGGCCTCGGGTGCCTTCGCAATGGTGAAGAAGGCAGAGGCGCAGGTCGCGGGCGGCGGCGAAGTGCAGGTGGTGAAATCCGTCTGTACGCACTGTTCGGTCGGCTGCACCGTCATGGCAGAAGTGCAAGACGGTGTCTGGGTCGGACAAGAACCCGGTTGGGACAGCCCATTCAACCTGGGAGCCCACTGTGCCAAGGGAGCGGCCGTGCGCGAGATGACGCACGGCGAGCGCCGCCTGAAATATCCGGTCAAGCTGGAAGGCGGCAAGTGGACCAAGATCAGCTGGGAACAGGCGATCGACGAAATCGGCGACAAGA
>CALJXB010000405.1 GCA_937974415.1 uncultured Kiloniellales bacterium | reverse complement strand
TCGGAACGGAATCGTCGCCGCCGATCACCACCGGCCGGACCTCGCGCTCCAACAGGCCCTCGACGGCCTCGCGTATGCGCTTGCGGTTGCCCGGCGAATCCGCCTCGTCGTAGGCGAGGTCGCCGCAGTCGAGGACCCGGGCGCCGCTGTCGCCGAGCAGCGGCCCACCGAGATCGAAGTCCTGGTGCTCGCGGGCGGTGGCATAGCCGGCGATGCCGGCGCGAATGGCTACCGGCGCGCCGGCGCAGTACGGCCCGACCGACGGGTAGGGCGAAGCGCAGGGCACGCCAAGGATGCCGATCTCGGCGTCCAAGGTGCCGACGTCGCGCAGGGCGGGGAATCCCAGAAAGGTGTCGACCGCCTCTACGGCGCCGAACATGCGGCCGATATCGGCCGTCTTGTCAGGCATGCATGCCTCCCGCCCGGTTCCCCGATCGGGACTTAGCCTGAGGCAAGACGCTCGCGAAGTCCACCGCACCAGGCGATTTGAACGCCGCGCCTCACGCCGATGGCGCCGACCTGCGGGCCCCCGGCAACAGCACGCTGGCCAGGGCGCTGCAAATCAGCAGGAGGGCGATGAACTCGAGCCATCCGACGCGCTCGCCCAGAATCACCGCGCTGGAATAGACTCCGACCACCGGGATCGCCAGGGTCCCGATGGCGGCAATGGCGGCCGGGAAGAGCCGGACCGTTTGGAAGAAGGCCCATTGGCAGAACACCATGGGGAACAGGAAGATATAGGCCACCGCCAGGAGGGCCTCGCGGCTGAGGCTGGCAAGCTCCGGCGGCGCCTGCAGCAGCACGGCCCCCAGGCTCACCGGGATCGCCCCGGCGACGAGCTGCCAGCCGACCAGGACCGTGGTCGGCACGCTCCAGTGGAAGCGCTTGAGCAGGACCGTTCCGGTGGCCCACGAGAGGGCCGCCATGAGCATGAAGAGCGCGCCCAGCGGCGCTGTTCCCAGCGCGACTAGGTCCGGGCCGATGAGCACGGCGAGGCCGCTCATGCCCAGCGCCAGGCCGAGGAGTTTCCCCTTGGTGATCGCTTCGTCGAGCACGAGGCTGGCCAACAGCGAGGCCCAGACCGGCATGGTGAAGGCGATGATGGCGGCCCGCCCAGCCGGCATGAGGGAGACGCCATAGCCCGAACAAAGATGCCAGCCGACCACGTTGAACACGGCGCAGAGCAGGAGCGGCCGCCGTTCGAACGACGGCACCCGCAGCGACTGGCCGGTGAGCCGCGCGATCAGGATGAGGCCGAGGCCGCCGAACCACAGGCAGCCGGCGCGGAACCACCAGACCGGCAGTTCCGCCAAGGCGATCTTCATGGCCGGCCAGTTGGCGCCCCAGAACAGGGTCAGGCCGGCGAGCAAAAGGAAGCCGAGGGGCGGCAGAGGGGTGTGAGGGGCGGCGGGGCGGCGCGGGGCCTCGGAAGACGGCACGCCGGTGTCCGCGCGGGCGTTAGGTGCCGGCGGTGGCTTTGCGCTCGGCGATGCGCGCCAGCACGGTGCGCTTTTCGTCGGCGCTGAGGATCGGCCATTCGCGGATTTCGTCGATCGAGCGGTAGCAGCCGATACAGCAGCCGGTCGCATCGTCCACCTGGCAGACGGTGATGCAGGGCGAGGGCACGCTGGTATCGAACTCGCGCCTGGGCCTGGGCCTGCGACGGGCGCGCTCGCGGCGCAGTTCCGTTCGGTCGTCGATCTCGCTCAAGTCTTCGGCCTCGCGAAGATGTGTAGGGCGTGGCAGGGAATACCGCGAAAAGATGGTCCGGCCGGCGGCCGTTTGCAAGGCCGGGGCCGCGACCTATCATCGGGTCGCCGGCCAGACCGGCATGGGTCTTGTGCGCCTTATGGAGGGAGGGGCGATGGTTCGCCAAGTTCGGCTGTGGAGTGGCCTGGTCCTCATGGCCTTCGTGGTGACCCACTACCTGAACCACGCCTTGGGCCTGGTCGGGTTCGAGTCCCTGGAGGCGGGGCGCCAAGCGTTTCTCTGGCTGTGGCGCAGCCTGCCGGGCACTTTTCTTCTTTACGGCGCGTTCATCGTCCACATGGCCTTGGCCTTGTGGGGCCTGTTCCAACGCCGGCGGCTCTCCATGCCGACCTGGGAGGCGGTCCAGCTCGTGGTCGGTCTGGCGATCCCGCCCCTTCTGGTGCTGCACATCCTGGGCAACCGACTCGCCGCCGAGTTGTTCGCCGTGAACGACAGCTACATTTTCCTGCTGCTGATCTATTTTGTGTTCAATCCCGTGGTGCTAGCAAAGCAGACACTCGTGATGCTGCTGGTTTGGCTGCACGCCTGCGTCGGGCTGCACTATTGGCTGCGCCTCAAGCCCGGCTACCGCCGCGTCCTCCCCCTGGCCTATGGCTTAGCCGTGCTGCTTCCGACCGTCTCGCTCGCCGGGGTCATGGTCGCCGGCCGCGACGTGGCGCGCCTGGCCGAGGACCCGGACTGGCTGGCGGCGGCCATGCAACAGGTCAACTTTCCGGACGAGCAGGCGGTCGCGCTCATCTATACCATCGAGAACTGGTTCTACCTGGCCTTCGCACTCGCGCTCGTGTTGGTGCTTGCGGCGCGGCCGCTGCGCGCCTGGTGGCAGCGCCGCCACGGTATCGTTACCTTGACCTATCCCGATGGGAAGCGGGTTTCCGCAGTGAAGGGTACCACCATACTCGAAGCCAGCCGAGGCGCCGGGATTCCCCATGCCTCGGTCTGCGGCGGGCGCGGGCGCTGCTCGACCTGCCGGGTCCGGCTTGGCGGCGACGCGGCGGCCCTGCCGGAGCCGAGCGAGGAGGAGGCCCGGGTGCTTGGGCGCATCGGCGCCTCTCCCAATGTGCGCTTGGCGTGCCAGACCCGGCCGGGCGCCGATCTGGAGGTGACGCCGCTCCTACCGCCGGCGCCGGCCATGCGGGAGGCCGGCCCCAAGCCCGGCTATCTGCAGGGCGAGGAGCGGGAGATCGCGATCCTGTTCGCCGATCTGAGGGGCTTCACAAGCCTGTCCGAGGACAAGCTGCCGTTCGACGTGGTCTTCATCCTCAACCGCTATTTCGCCGCCATGGGGCTGGCCGTGGAGGAAAGCGGCGGCCGGGTCGACAAATTCATCGGCGACGGCGTCATGGCGCTGTTCGGCATCGAGTCCGACCACAAGCGCGGCTGCGTCGACGCGCTTTCGGCCGCGCGGCGCATGTCCGAGCGCCTGCTGGAGATCAACGCCGCCCTCAAGCATGACCTGGGACAGCCGCTCAGGATCGGCATCGGCATCCACACGGGCCCGGTGATCGTCGGCGAGATGGGCTACGGCCAGTCGGTCTCGGTGACCGCCATCGGCGATGCCGTCAACACCGCCAGCCGGCTCGAGGCCATGACCAAGGAATTCACCGCCCAACTGGTGGTGTCCGACCGTGTGGCCCGCTTCGCAGAGGTCGATTTGGCCGAGTTTCCGTTGCAGCAGATCGAGGTGCGCGGCCGCGCCCGGCCGCTGGACGTGCGGGTAGTGAGAAACGCCCTCAGCCTGCCCGTCGCCGCCGACCGCCGGGTCGTACCGGCCAGCTAGGGCGTTTCCGCTTCGCTGACCCTTATCTTGGCAGGCCCACCTCCCCTCCCGGCCACCCAATGCCATTGTACGCTGTGGGTGGCCGGGAGGGGAGGTGGGCCTGGATTCTCAACTCGCGCCCTGGCGCTTTTTGTAGTCCTTGATCAGCTCTTTCAGCTCCGAGTATTCCTCGCAGCCGAAGAAGCAGGCGTCGTCGAGCACATCCAGGCGCTCTTCGGCCTTCGCCAGCTCGCCGAGCTCCAAATAGAGCTCGCCCAGATACTCGTTCGCGCCGAGGTGCTTGGGCTGCAATTCGAGCGCCCGCCGGTAGTTCTCCAGTGCCGCGTCGATCTGGCCGATCTTGCGGTGGCTGTAGCAGAGGTAGTTGTAAGCGTCCGCACTCTTCGGGTTCGCCGTCACGGCCTTTTCCAAGAAGGGGATGGCGTCACCATAGCTGCCGGCGTCGATCAGGGCCCGGGCCTTGGCGTAGTTCGGGTCCGGGGGCGCCGCCTTCGAGCTGCCGCCGGCCGCCATGGCCGGACCGGTCGCAAGCGCCAGGCCGATCGCCAGGAGTCCCAGGAATCGGACTAATTTGGCCATGACACACTCCGTCGATTGTCGCACTTTCTCGGAATTATCGGGACCGTTCCGAGGCGGTCAACACAAGCTGGCGTGAGCGCCCTGGGAGGCCTTCGTGAGCCGGGGCCGTGGGCGTGTCCCGGCACAAAGCAGAAAGGCGAGGCGGTGGCGGTGGATTTCGGGCTTACGGCCGAGGACTACGGGCGCTTCCGCGCCGGTTTCCCGGCGAGCCTCTTCGCCCGGCTGGAGGCCGGGGACGTGATCGCCCCGGGGCTGCGGGTGCTCGATTTGGGCACCGGCACCGGTAGCCTGGGGCGCGGCTTCGCCGGGCGCGGCTGCCGGGTGGTGGGCCTCGACCTATCCACCGACCTGATCGCCGAGGCGCGGGCGCAAGATGACGCTGCCGGCCTCGCCAGCGCGTATCTTGCCGGCAGCGCCGAGCGCGTCGGGCTTGCGGACGGGGCCTTCGATATCGTTGCGGCCGGCCAGTGCTGGCACTGGTTCGACCGCCCGGCGGCGGCCCGCGAAGCGCGGCGCCTGCTGAAACCCGGCGGCCGCCTGGTGATCGCCCACTTCGATTGGATCCCGCTCGCCGGCAACCTGGTCGCGGCGACGGAAGACCTGATTCGGGCCCACAACCCCGACTGGGCCTTCGGGGGCGGCACGGGGCTCCATGCCGACTGGCTGGCCGATGCCACCGGCGCCGGTTTCGAGCAGATCGAGACCTTCTCCTTCGACGCGGCCGTCGCCTACAGCCACGAGGCCTGGCGCGGCCGCATCCGCGCTAGCGCCGGCGTCGGCGCCAGCCTGCCGCCGGCCCGGGTCGCGGCCTTCGACGAGGCCCTGGCGGCCCTCCTGGCCGAGCGCTTTCCCGACGATCCGCAAGCGGTGCCCCACCGGGTGTTCTGCCTGACCGCCCGGGCGCCGTGAGAGATCTTTTCCGCATCCCGCCGGGCGCTTAGACTGGCGGCCATGTTCGCGGACCTGCTCGACTACGACATGCCCCTGTGGCGGCCGCCCTCGGAGGGGCGCAACCTGATCGTCCAGGCGACCATCGGCTGCTCGTTCAACCGCTGCAGCTTCTGTTCCATGTACCGCAGCAAGCAGTTCCGCGCTCGTTCGCTCGACGAGGTTTTCACCGACATCGAGAAGGCCGCCGGGATCTGGCCCGAGGCCTCGCGGGTGTTCCTCGCCGACGGCGACGCCCTGGTGCTGCCGGTCGAGCAGCTCCACCGCATTCTCGACAAGCTGGCCGAGAGCTTTCCGGCGCTCGCCCGGGTCTCCAGCTACGCGCTGCCGGCCAACCTGATCAAGAAGTCGGCGGAGGAGCTCGAGTCCCTGGTGGCGCGCAAGCTGAGCCTGGTCTACTACGGCATCGAGTCCGGGTCCCACGACATCCTCAAGCGGATCACCAAGGGCGCCAGCCCGCGCGCCATGGCCGACGGCCTGACCAAGGCCAAGGAAGCCGGCCTCAAGGTCTCGGCGACGGTGATCCTGGGCCTCGGCGGGCGGGAGCGCTGGCGCGAGCACATCGACGCCACTGCAGACCTGGTCAACCGGGTGGCGCCCACCTACCTCTCGACCCTGCAGCTCGGCCTCGATCCCGGGGTGCGCGAGGAGTTCTTCAAGAAGTTCGGCGAGCCCTTCGCGTTTCAGGACGATGCGGCGATCCTCGAGGAGCAGCAGCGGCTGATCGCCCGGCTCGACCCGCCGAGCCCGGTGATCTTCCGCTCCAATCACGCGTCGAACGCCCTGGCGCTGGCCGGCACCCTGCCGAAGGACCGCGAGCGCCTGCTGGGAGAGATCGCGGCGGCGCTGGCCGGGACGATCCCCCTCAGGCCCGACTGGGCCCGCGGCTACTGAGCGGCGCCTGCCCCGGCTTCCAGCTCGTCCTCCAGCTCCTGCGGGTCGTCGGCGTCGATCACCCGGCGCGCCAGCTCCAAGGCGAAGCCCTGGCGGGCGAGGGCGGCAAGGTCCTTCAGGCGTCTGGCCTCGCGCTCGGCCGCCGGGCGGAAGGGGCCGAGGCGCCGGCGCCGGGCGAAGGCCAGGCCGGCGGCCAAGTCGGGATCGGCGGCGTCTTTCTTCAAGGCGGCGAGTGCCGCCTCCGCGTCTTCGGGCCCGACGCCCTTGGCGCGCATCCGGGCGCGAATGCCGGCGAGCGAGGCGCCGCGCCGCGCGAGGCGCCGCGCCATGGCCAGGGCATAGGCCGAATCGTCCAGCAGGCCCAGGCCGG
>CALJXB010000404.1 GCA_937974415.1 uncultured Kiloniellales bacterium | reverse complement strand
CTAGACCCCGTCGCACGTTCGGCGGGGTTTTCTTTTGCGCCCACGACTGTTTCCGCCGCCGGCACGGCGCGCCCATGAAGGTCTTGCCGCCTCGGCCTCCTAGTCTCTACAAACGGGGGAGGCGATAAGCGGCCCGTCGAGGTCGACCGCCGAAGCCACTTGCCGAAGCCACCTGTCGAAGCTCATGACCCTTCAGACCCTAAATCTTTTCCCCACACCGGTGTGGGTCAGACAGCTCGAGCCGGAGGCGACGGCGCGGGTCAACCGCGACGCCATGGCGCTGATCGAGACCTTCCGGGCGACGTCGGCGGCCACCAAGGCGGGCGGCTGGGCGACGCCGACCGACCTGCAGGACCGCCCGGAGCTGCACGAACTCATGGGCTTCGTCCGAGAGACGGCCGGCGAAGCGCTGGCGGCGCTCGCCGTCGAGCATGACGGCTTTCTCGTCACCGGCTGCTGGGCCAACGTCAAGCCGCGGGGCGCCGGCCACCCCAGCCACATTCACCCGAACAATTTCCTGAGCGGCGTTTATTACGTCCGCGCGCCGGAAGCCGGCGGCAACATCGTCTTCCACGACCCGCGCCAGCAGCCCTTCCTCCTTGCGCCGCGCACCCGCGAACGCAATCTCTACAACAGCCGCAACGCCGACCTGCCCGCCCGCGAGGGCATGATGGTGCTATTTCCCGCCTGGCTGCACCACTCGGTGGCCGGCAACAGCGGCGCCGGCGAGCGCGTCAGCATCTCCTTCAACATCATGTTCGAACGCTTTGGCGAAACCCTCGCCCGGCCGAAGTGGGGCGCCCAATCCGAAGACTAGCTCTTTACGAACCGCCGTCTAGCGCGCTTTTCCCGTCACTGTCTCGAGCACCATCATGATGCGGTCGCGGGCGCGCTGGATGCCCGCGGGCGCGCCGGAGATGAAGACCCGGCCCGAGGCGCCGATCATCTGCACGTCGACCAGGGTGTTCTCCGGCGCAACCTTTTCCGCCTCGTTGGCGGCGGCGGCGGCGAAGAGGGCCGGAGTCATCTCGACCAGCAGCAGGGACTCGCCGGGCAGAATCATCGAGGCGTCCCGGTTGCGGTTGAGGATCACCGCGTGCTGGTCGCTGACCCGCTCCACGATATCGGTGAAGAGAATCTCCGGCTTCAGCTGATCGCCCGCCTTGGCGCCGATGCCCGTCAGGATGGCCTCGCCGGCCCGCTCGACGGCCTCCATGTCGCGGGCATGCAGCTCGAGGATGCCGAACTGGCGCTCGACGAAGAGGATGCCGGGGTCGACCTCGGGCACCGCGGTGAGCGCCAGGTCGATCACCCGATGGATCGCCAGCGCCGGCGCGATTTCGACGATCAGCGAATGCATGCCCTCGATCGGCACATAGCCGCGGGCGCGCACCGGCGTCGCCATATAGGCCGCGAACTGGCGCCTCAGGTCCTCGATCCTGAGATAGACTCGAAGCTGCGCCACCAAGGCCTCCCAACGCTACTCTCGGGCCGGGCACGGAGCCTTCCGTGCCCGACGCTCGGCAGTCCGGATCAGGAGGCGCTCAGCCCGCGCCGAAGGTCTTGGTCACGTCCGGATGGGGCCGCGGGATGACGTGGACCGAAACCACCTCGCCCACCGTCGAGGCCGCCTCGGAGCCGGCCTCGGTGGCCGCCTTGACCGCGCCCACGTCGCCCTGCACCAGCACCGAGACCAGGCCGGCACCGACCTGCTCGCGGCCGATGATGCTGACGTTGGCCGCCTTCACCATGGCGTCCGCCGCGGCGAAGGCCGCCACGTAACCCCGGGTCTCAACGAAACCGATCGCGTTTTGCATGTCCCTTTCCTCCTACACTGAAATCCGTCTGTGCGTCACACGAGAATGCGGCCCGAATGCCTCAGGCCTTCTTGGATTTGTTTTTGGGCGCGGCTTTTGCCTCGCCGGTCGGGTCGAGGGAGCCGACGACCAGGGCGTCGACCACCGCTTTGCCGTCCTGGAACCAGCCCTTGGCGACCGAGCCTTGGGTCACCAGCACCCGTTCGCCCTCGCCGCAGCCGAGCGGGTCGAAGGCAACCAAGCGTTCGCCACCTCCACTGTCGCCGCCGCCGTCACCTGAGGCCTCCTCCAAATCGATCTCCAACAGCGCCCCCGACGGCAGCTCGCCGAGCCGCTTGGTCGCCCAGACGCGCCCAACCACGTAGCCTGTTTTCATGATTTCATCCTCGCCACTTGCAGGCCGAGACTGCGGGCCCGATCCCAGGCGAGCGGCGTCATGAGCGCCCGCCGGCCAAGCACCAGCTTGGCGTGGGTCCGCGCGATCTCGGTGATCTTGGTTTCGCCGAGGAGCCCCTGCTCCCAATGATAGGCTTCGCCGCCCGCCGTGGACGGCACGGCGGCCGGAGTCTCTGCCCGTTGCGGCGCCGCGACGTCCCGCTCGCCGCCGGCGAGGCGGAAGCGCACCCGGTTCGCGGCGATGGCGCCCAGGAGATCGCGCTCCAGGGCGCAAAGCGCCACCTGCTGGGCGAAGGCATTGAGGTCGGCATCGCCGGCAATCGCGATCTCGATCCCGCCACCGCCGGCACCTGCGAGCGCAGCGCGCACCCGCTCCGACAGGCCGCCCAGGTCCCCCGGGCGCGGCGGCCCGGCGGAGCTCGGCTGGGGCGGAGCGCGCTCGCCGCCGCCAGCCACCGCGTCGCGCAACAGCTCGCGCACCATGCGGCGGATTTCGTCTTGGGAGATCTGCCCACTCATGGCTCAGATCCTCGCCGTGAGCGCGTCTTCGGCGGCCCGGGCCGCGGCCCGCACGTCGGCCTCCGGGCCGCTCAGGTAGAGCCGCCCGGTGGCGCCCATCATGCGATAGTCGACCAGCTTCACGTCGGCCGACTTCTCCGCCTCGTTGGCGGCCAGGATGCTGTAGGCCGCGGGCTGCATCTCCAGCACGAAGAGGGATTCGCCAGGCAGGATCATCGAGCCCGCCTTGTTCCGGTTGATCAGGAAGGCGTGATAGTCGTCGACCCGTTTCACGATCTTGGAGGCGAGGATCTCCGGCTTCATGGCGTCGGCCTCGCTGGCACCCAGGTGATCCAGGATCGCCTCGCCGGCCGCCTTGACGGCGGCGGTCGAGTGGGAGTGGAACTCGAGATAGCCGAACTGGCGCTCGACCACCAGCAGGCCGGGCTGAACGTCGACATGCTTGATCGCCACGTCGGTGAGCGCCTCGATGTCGAGGCCCGGCTGCACCTCGATGACCTGGGCCGCCATGTTGGTGCGCGGCAGCACGCCGCGGATGAAGGTGCCCAGGTAGCACATGGTCTTGGGCTGCAGCTGGTCGATGAAAATGTAGGAGCGAATGGTCGCCATGGCCCCGCTCGTGGTCCTTTGCTGTTCGCGCTGCCGCTCACCCCGGCCCCGCCCGCAGGCTCTTGAGCTCCTCCAGGATGATCTGGCGGATCTCGGCTCTCAAATCGCCGTCTTCGACGAGGCCGGACTGCATCTCGCCGGCCGGGGAACTGGCCGCCGAAGTCCCGCCCGCCAGAGACAGGCCCTCGAAGTGGCCGAGGTCGACGCCGGCGTCCTTGTCGTAGGCGATCTTGACCCACTGGATCAGGTGCTGCGGGCCGACGTTCTCGGCGACCGAGCTGCGGCCGAAAAAGCCGGTGCCCACGGTCATGGTCGGCGCCAGATGGGTCTGGAAGCCGGCGGCGCCGATGCTACAGGGCGCGTTGACGACGATCCGCAGCACGTTGAGCTCGGCCCCGAAGCGCAGGATCAACTGAGGGTCCGAGGCATAGATCGCCGCCGAATGGCCGGCGCCGTGTCGGCGCACCATGGCCCGGCAGGCGCTCAATCCGGCCTCGGCGGTCTCGACCTCGTAGTAGCCGAGCACCGGGCAGAGCTTTTCGCGGCTGAGCGGATAGTCGTCGCCGATCCGCTCCAGGGGCACCACCAGCACTCGGGTGTTGCGCGCCACCGTCAGGCCGCAGGCCTTGGCAATCGTCGTGGCGTCGCGGCCCAGCATGGCGACGTTGAACGCCCCGCCCGGGAATAGCACCTCTTCGACCCGAGCGCGCTCGCCCTCGGCGACGAAATGGCAGCCTTCGCGGGTCATCGCCCGCCGCAGTTGGGCCGAGACCGAGGCGTGGGCGATCACGGCGGAGTCGTTGGTGCACAGGACCGAATTGTCGAACGACTTGCTGTGGGCGATTTGGCGGGCCGTCTCGCCCACCTCGGCGCTGGCATCCACGTAGTCGGGGCAGTTTCCCGGGCCGACCCCCAGCGCCGGGTTGCCGGAGCCGTAGGCCGCGCGGACCATGGGGGTGCCGCCGGTCGCCAGGATCACGCTGGTCCGGGGCGAGGTCATGAGCCGGTCGATGACCTCCAGGTTGGGCTCGGCGATGACCTGGATGATGCCGTCGGGCGCGCCGGCCGCCTCGGCCGCCTGGGCCATGGTGAGTGCCGCGTCCGTGCAGCAGGCCTTGGCCATGGGGTGCGGGCTGATGACGATGGCGTTGCGGGTCAGGAGCGCCAGCAGGATCTTGTAGAACACCGAGCACACCGGGTTGGTCGAGGGCGTGAGCGCCAGGATCACACCGGCCGGCCGCGCCACCTCGATGGTCTTGCGAGCCGCATCGAGGCGATAGCCGGTGAAGTCGTCGTTCTTGTAGTGCTCGAAGAGGCCCCGGCTGCACAGCTCGTTCTTGATGGTCTTGTGGGCGACCACGCCGAAGCCGGTCTCCTCCACGGCCCATTTGGCGTAATCGGCCGCCTTGGCGGCCCCCGCTTCCGCCGCCGCCGAGGCGACGCGCAGCACCGCCGCCCGGTCGAAGCGGCCATAGACGCTAAGCGCCCAGTTCGCCCGGTGTAACATGGCCTCCGCCTGGTGGCCGGAGGCCGTCGCCGCTTTGTCCGCAACCTCGCCCATGGTCCAGGAAGGTAGCGGAGTCGGGCTTGCCCGCGCTTGACAACATGGCGGGACTATTTGACATCTCGACAAGCCTCTGCCGGCTAAATGCCCTTTGCTGGTTATGGGGCGCCCCTGAACTTGCAATGAATTTGGCCTTCAGGCACCCTGGCGGGCGACAGGAAGAGGCGGCCGCGGTTCGCCGAGCCCGGCGCAGCGGCGCAAGAACAATAAAGAAAGCCAGGCCACGATGCTGGACTGGAGCAAGCAGGGGGCGGAGGCCGGCCCGGGCGTCCTGGCGCCGGCGGCGACTGGCGCAGCCAAGCTCATCGCGGACTACGGCGGCGACGTGGACGGCATTTTCGGGCGCGTCGGCATCGCCCCGGAGATCATCGAGAATCCGATCCAGAGCCTCAGCCTCGGCGCCTTCTGCGGCCTCTTCGAGGAAGCCGCGCGAGCCACTCAGCACGACAATTTCGGGCTCTGGTTCGGCCACCAGTTCAAGCCCCGCGACCTCGGCATGTGGGGCTATATGGCGGTCTGCTCGCCCACCGTGGGAAGCGCGCTGGACAATCTGATCGACCATTTCGATTACCACCAGCAGGGCTCCGCCATGCGCCTCACCGAGGCCGACAGCCTGCTCCGCCTCGAGTATCAGATCACCGACGGCCGGATCCTGGAGCGCCGGCAGGATGCCGAGCTTTCCCTCGGCATGTTCTTCAACGTCTTCCGCGAGTGCTACGGCACGTCCTGGGCGCCCGAGGAGGTCCACTTCGAACACCCCAAGCCGCTCGACTGGCAGGAGCACGAGCGCGCCTTCGACGCCCCGGTCTA
>CALJXB010000403.1 GCA_937974415.1 uncultured Kiloniellales bacterium | reverse complement strand
GCCGATCAGTTGACCGACGGCAACACCGCCACGGTCACGCTGACCATCAGCGGAACCACGACCAATGACGGGCCGAACAACGATTTCCAGCAAAACGTCATCAATCAGATTTTGACGGCGGCGACGGCAGCCGGCGTGCTGGCAATCGACAACCTGGACGGCACCCTCACCCTGACCTGGGACGAGAACGCCGACAGCTTCTTCGATGTCGACCTGACGGCTCTGGACGATGAGGAGAACGAGGGTTTGGAGAGCCTGACCTTCGCCTTGAGCGATGCGGCCATTCTCGACGGTACGGCGACGATCGACCCGGTCAAGGCGGCCGCGACCCTGAACATCGACGAAGACGAGCTCCAGGTTTTCGGGGCTCAGATCATCACCAATTCGAGCGCCTCCACGCCCAACGAGCAGGTCCTGCTGCTGAACTTCTCCGATATTGACGGCATTCTCGATCGGGAAATCAGCGGCATCGCCTCGTTCAAGCTCGACCTTTCGGAGGAAGGCCAGCAGGGCTTCTTCCCCTTTGACGAGGGCCAGGGCAACACCAATCCGGTGGCGCTCGATACCGACACGGAGATTGCGGTCACCCTCAAGTACATCCAGGGCTCGGGTCAATTCAACCTGACCGACTTCGGCCTGCTGGACGAATTGCAAAATACGACCCTGACCTTGCAGGACCAGGGCAATGTCCAATTCTCCGGCGGCCAGGGCTCCGGCGCACAGGCGGCAATCTGGCTGCTCACCCCGGACACCAACGGGAACGGCCAGAACGGCTTCGACATCTCGGAATCCATCGAGGTCTTCATCGAGGATACGGGCGGCGTGGCCGGTCTCAACGAGATTGCACTCGACACGAGCAAGTCAAACACCTCGTTCGATCTGGACCTCGGCCTCCTGTCCCTGGTCGATGACCCAAGCACGCCATTTGACGGCGTGACCAACTTCTTCGACGAGGACCTGTTCGGCGAGACCGAGTCGATCGACATCTCGGGCAGCAACGCCGAGGACAACAGCCTCACTCTTGCGGCTCAGGATGTCTTGGACATGACCGAGGGCTTCGCCGACACAGTCACCATCACGGGCGATTCCGGGGACACGGTCAATCTGGTCGACCAGGACGGTGCGGGTGGCGAGACTTGGACGTCGGGCGGCTCTGTTGGCGGCTTCACCACCTACACCTACGGTGCCACCGGGGTCAGCGCTGTCATCGACGATGACCTCACCGTCAATCAGAACATCATCGTTTAGGGGCGATACGGGAACACACGACTCGGGGCGGAGGGTTCGACTCTCCGCCCCGCTTCTTTTGAAACTGTATGGCAATCCCGTTTGCCGGTGGAGGGGAGGTCGCTCCCAGAAAAGGCGTCAGAGGTTCGTCAGCGCTTCATCCGCTACTTGTGCATCGATTTCGCCCGCAGCAACCCTGTCCTGCTCGGCCTGCTGCTCTTGGACCCTGCGGGCGGTCTCGTCGAGCTGTTGAAGCATCTGCTGGAGCCCTGCCACCGGCAGGAAAAGCGTCGCCACCGGTTGCGGCACCAGTTTGGCCTCGCCGACCGTATTGCGGCGCAACTGGACCAGTTCCACGCGGGCAACCCCATTGCTCACGGCAATGGAATTGACGCCGTCGGCGAAGATCTCGGTCATGGGTCTCTCCTTGCCTGACAACTCCCGGTGCCCCGGGGGCGGGCGACTCGCGAGCCGGGGGCGAGTCTAGCGGGGCCGCCGCCGCGGGCAAAGCCTTCGCTTCCGTCGATTACCGCGCGGCGATCAAGAGCTGGTTCATGAGCGCGAGCGACGGGGTGCCCGTAGGCGTCAATCCCCGATCTGCCTCGAACGCTCGGATCGCCGCATCGCGCCGGGCTTTCATTGCAGTACCGCCCTCCCTCAGATAACCGAGCTCCGCCAATAATTGGTCGATTGTGTCCTGGGGCAAGTCGGCGGCCGGGCTTCCAATGCCGGGCGGTTGGCCATTTTTCCAGATCCGGCCGACCTGGTCGAGGGCGCGGCGGGCTTGAGGTTCGGCGTCGTCGCGGAAAGCCGTCATGGAGATGGCTGCGCCGACCTGGCGGCCATCCAATTCGAAGAGGTGAACCTCCATGGCGATAACATGCACTTGGTTACCGGCGAACAACAGCAATGGCGATCCCGAATCGCCGTGATAGACGGCGCAGTCGTGCGCCAGGCCGTGACCTCCGGCGAAGCGCCGCAGCAACTGGCAACCGGGATTCGCCGTCATGGCATGAGCCCGGCCGCTGCGATACCCGGCTTGTAGAATCTGCCGCTCGCCGGACACCAGGGTCTTCAGCGTTACCGAGTTCAAGGCCATCAGCCCAAGCCAGCCGGCCGAATGGCCGATAGGATCCCGCAGGGTGAGCAGCGCCCAGTCGTGAATCGCATTCTTGGTGACACGGCGGGCGGTGACGTCGAAGCGGTCGGACGTCTCGTAGCTCGCCACCTTGGAGTGGATCAGGAACTGGTCGCGCTGATATCCGGCCACGAAATGGAGCTCGTTGGCGCCGCGCCAGCGCCCTTCGGTGAAGTCGAAGAGGCAGTGCGCTGCGGTCATGACATGGCGCGGCCCGACCAGGAACCCCGTGCAATAGCCGCGCCCGCCGGCATTGACGCGCCCAATGGCGCTCCAGGGGTACTCCATGGCGTCCACGAGGATCCGTCCGTCGGGGCGAACGTCGGCCGGGGCGGATGCCGGAGCGGCGGTCAACAAGAGCAATGCCGTGAGCAGGGCCGCCAGTGTGCTATCCCATGGAGAGGTTCTGGAGCGGCGATAGGACCGACCTTGCAACCAGCGACGAAGATTCGGCTGCAGTCTCATGAGTCTTGGACACTGGCAATAAGTCTCTCGCCGACCGGCGATTGCACGACGGCGCAGAGGGCGGCCACGACCTCGAAATCGTAGCGTCCGTCGTTCTGCTGAAGGATCGCCAGCGCCGCCTGCGGGTCGATGCCGCGCCGGTAGGAGCGGGGCTCGATGCGGGCACAGAACACGTCGCAAGCACCGAGGATGAGCGCAGTGCGCGAGATGGCACCGGCGGCCAATCCACCCGGATAGCCGGTACCGTCCAATCGTTCGTGCATCTGGCGAATAGTCTCGAGGACCGGGAGATCGAAATCTATGCCTTTCAGGGCACGTTCGGCATGTTCGATGTGGCTCTGCATGAGAGTGATTTCGTCGTTGTCCAGGCGCTCGGTCTTGGTGAGGATCTCCCGTGGAATGGCAAGCTTGCCGATCTGCGATAGATTGGCAGCCATCTCCACGGTGGCAATCTCTTCCGATTCGGCGCCCAGTTGGCGTGCGGTTTCCGCGGCGAATTCCGCGACGCGCTTTGAATGGCCGGCGAGATAAGGGTCCCTGAGTTCAATTGCCCGTACCAGGGCCGTCACCATCTGCGCCATCACCTGTTCTTGTCGGCGCCGCGCCTCGATCAACTCGGTCACGTCGCGGGCGACGGACACAATGCCGCTCACCCTGCCGGTTTCGTCAGGTAAAGCGACCTTGGAGATCTCGAGTTGGCGAGACGCGCCGCCAAGGACGACCTCGTAATCTCCGGTTACTGGGCCATCCGTCTCGAGCGCCACAGCGTCAGAAAGTTCAAGGCGGTCAGCGGCCTTTAAACCGAATATGGCTGCATCGGTTTGACCGGCAAGCTGTTCTGCCGGTCGCCCGAGCGCCCGGGCGAAAGCGGCATTGACGTAGCGATAGCCGCCATCGAGATCCTTCAGGACGATGTATTCAGCGATGGTGCTGTTTATCGAGTCCAATAGGCGCCGCTGGCTCTCGATGCGCCCCGCCAGAGCCCGGTACTGCTCCGCCTGGCTTCGGCTGTGGCCTTCGGCCATTCGCCACCAGAGGGCTGCCAACGCCACCGCAACGCTAAGGACCACGAGGGCCGCAACTGCAATCACCGAGCGCTTGAACGCGCTGAAATCCGCCTCCGCAGCGGTAATATCAGCCTCCTGCACGATCCACCAAAGGGTGCCAGGAACTGCGGCACCCGCCGAATATACCAGCTTGCCGCCGCCCACTTCACTGCGTCGGGCAAAAGAGATGTCGCCTTGACCGTCAAGCGGAGGCGCTTCGGAAAGCGCGCGGATTGGCGACGACTCGCCCGGTGCGACTTCGACAAGGGTGTTGCCGCCTCGTTGTATCAAGCGCAAACGCTCACCCGGCTGGGAGAGAGGGCCGGGGGAGAGAACCTCGGCAAGCTTGCCCCTGATCGGGGTGGTCAACAGCAACACCGCCGCCGGACGCCCTGATCCCGAATCGCTTTGAACCGGCAGCACCGGAAGAGCCAGATCGGCCACGAGACCGGACGCGGAAGCCCGCACCGGGCCGATCGGCATGGTGTCCTCCCGGAAAAGTTTTTTCGCCGTTTCCATGCCAGCTTCAGACAGGCGCGGGGCCCCATTGCTTTGGATCAAAACTTTGCCGCTCGACTCAACCAGGTAAGCCGAAAGGAAGTCGGACTCTCTGGCGAAGTCGGTGAGCATTTGAGTCATATAGGGCAACTGCAGGACCAGCGGATTGACCTCGCCGGACCGCTGCGAGCTGCCAAAGGGGTCCTGTGCCTCGGGAATTCCCGCCGACAGGTCTCCGCCAGTCATGGCGGCCTCGGTCGCGAACAAGCGGAACAGTTCGCTTTCGGAGATTCGCGCTGCCACGCGGCTATTAGCTTCCAGCCAGGCGCCGAGCAGCTGAGCTCGGCTCTCCGCCAGAATGCGCAATCGCTGATCCAGCTCCGACTCCAGGGTCGCGCGCTTGTCGGCCACGAGCACAGCGGGAATGGCGATGGCGGCGGCCAGGATCAAAGCGAGCAGACAAAACCCCGCCATCAGAGTGCGCCGCGCGGAGGCGGTTTTTGACTGCGGCGGCGGGTCTGCGGACAGAAAGGCGAAGAGGTCAACCTCTTCTGCGGCGGCCATGGTCATTGAACCCTGTTTAGTTGTCTAGCGCACGCAACGCCGTCTGAGGGATTGCACGGTGTCGGTCGACATGGGCCCAGCGGGTGGTCTCGTTCATCGAGTACTGCGGTATGTAGTGGCGGTAGCGTGTGTGCGCCGTGATGAGATTGGAGAGGCTATCCAGGATCAAGATGTCCGAGTCGTCATATACGGCCAGGACCGCATGGCCCACGTTGCGAATCCTGTCGTAAAGCACGACGATTCGCAATTCTTGCTTGTCGAAGCCTAATTGGCGCAGCGCGAAATACTTGGCGATAGCGTAGTCCTCACAATCACCGGAACGGGACATGAAATCGCTCGGCGAAGCCCAATACTCCCGTTGCCCGAAGGCCTCGGCATCGGATTTATAGGGCCAGCGATTGAAGAATTGATTGACGGTGTGCAGCTTCGCCATACGGCTCTGGTTTTGGGCCTGCCGCTGCAATTCGCGCCAAGACTGTAGCGCCGGGCTGGTGCAATCGGCCGCATCGACCGTGCAGTCGGCCATAGCGCTCGACTCCTGCGCCATGGTGTCGAGAATTCGGCGCCATTGCGGCAAGGCCCTTAGGGACGAGCTGGTGAATTCGAGGGTGCCGAAGAGAGCGTCGCCCGCCGGCGCCTGCGGACCGGGTGCCTCGGAGCCGGGCGAGGGGGCTTGATCGGCTAGGATGGCGGCCAGTGTCTGGGCCTCAGCCGGACGGGTGCCGACGGAGGCAGCGAGGACGACAGCAATCAAGACCAAGCACTGTGTGACGCCCCGTCGAATCACGCTGCCGGTTCCTTGCCAGAATGGCGCCGGGGCCGAGGCCTCGGCGATGGAACCGATAGGGTCTCAAAACCGCTTTAAGCCAGGGTTTCCGAACAGGGTGAAGGGCGGTTAGGGTTAATCGCTCGTTGCCGACCCGTCCCGCTGCAGCCGGCGGGCCTTTGCGCCATTCGTTGGGCGGCCGGGAATTGGGGTTTATGAGGACGCAAACCCAGGAAATCGTAGGCAGCCTCAGCGTTCGCGCAGCGCCCGGTCCCGGGCCTTGAGGATCGGATTCAGGAGATAATCGAGCACAGTTTTCTTGCCGGTCAGGATCTCCACGGTCGCGGTCATGCCGGGAATGATCGGCAATTCCTCGCCCTGAAACAGCAGTGCGTTGGTGTCGGTCCGCAGATAGACACGATAAAATCGCTCCCCGTCCGGGTTTTCATCGTCGCGAATGGTGTCGGCGCTGATCCGTTCGAGATCCGCGCTGAGGCCACCGTAAATCGAGAAATCGTAGGCCGTGATTTTGATCGTGGCCTCCTGGCCCGGGCGGATGAAGGCGATGTCGGCGGGCCGGATCTCGGCCTCGATCAAAAGAGTATCGTCGAGCGGCACGATCTCGACGATGTCCTCGCCCGGTCGGATGACGCCGCCGACGGTGTTGTGCTTGAGCTCCTTCACGGTGCCGCGCACCAGGGAGCGCACCTCCGTCCGCTTGACCCGGTCGGTGCCCGCGAAGAGTGTCTCGGTGACCGACTTGAGCTCCGTCTTGGCCTGGTTCAGCTCGTTGGAGACTTGCGTCTTGTTGGTGAGGACCAGCTCTTCTATGCGTTGCTCGGCCTCCGCCGCGGCCGTCTTCAGCCGTGGAATGGCCTGGCGGACCGTACCCAGCTCGCCTTCCAAATCGACGAGTTGACGATTGATTCGGATCAGATCCACCTTTGGCGAGATCTGTTTGTCGACAAGCCGTTTCGTGATCGCATGTTCCTGTTTCGCAAGCTCCAAGCTGCCTTGCAGCTGCTTGCGCCGGGTGCCCATCTCGGCGATTTCCTGCTTGCGCTGAGAGGCTTGGGACTCAAGCACCCTGATCTGGGCGTTCAATTGGTTTTGTCGCAGCTTGAAGAGGGCCTCCTGATCGGCGGCTGCGGAGGGCGCCTCTTTCAGCACTTCTTCCGGCATGATCAGGTCCCGGCTGTCGAGCTCCGCCTTGAGGCGGGCGACGGTGGCCAGCAAGAGGTAGCGTTGCGACTTAGCGTCGCGGAAGTTGGCCTGGGCCACGGTGTTGTCGATCCGCACCAGGATGTCGTTGGGCTCGACGATGTCGCCTTCCTGGACCAGGATTTCTGCCAGGATGCCGCCTTCCAGATTCTGAATGACCTGGGTCTTGCTCGAGGGAATGACCGTGCCCTCGCCGCGGGTGACCTCGTCCAGTACGGCGAAGTGGGCCCAGACCAAAAGGCAGACCACGCAGAGGAAAGTCACGATCGTCATGGCGGACGCGAAGCGGCTGCCACGTCGCCGCAAGGCCGCCTCGCGGTCGGGCATGTATCTGAGGTCTTCGCTGTCGTAGAGACTGCTGGTCATAGAGTGTGCCTTCGTCTCGCGTCTTTGAAAGTCATGTGGTTTGGGTTGCTCATTCAGCCATTCCTTGGGCCGGTTACGAGGCCCGGCGGATGTGGCCCCTCTTCAGCGCGTCCAGCACGTCCTCCTTCTTGCCGTCGGCCATGACCTTGCCGTTGTCGATCACGATCAAGCGGTCCACCAGGCTCAGGAGCGAGCTGCGGTGGGTAATCAAGATTAGGGTCTTGTCCTCGAGGGTTTCCGAGAGGCGGGCCTTGAAGGCCGCTTCGGAGGAGTTGTCCATGCAGCTCGTGGGCTCGTCGAGGACCAGGATCGGCGGATCGAGCAGCATGGCTCGGGCAATGGTAATGGCCTGACGCTGGCCGCCCGAGAGGGCCATGCCGCGCTCGCCGACCTGCAGATCGAAGCCGTGTGGATGGTTGCGCAGGAAGTCGGTCACACCGGCCAGCCCCGCCGCGCGAAAGATGCTGCGGTCGTCCATGTGGGGCGCACCGAAGGTGATGTTGTCGCGAACCGAACCGAAGAAGAGATAATTGTCCTGCGCCACGTAACCGACGTTGCGACGCAGGTCGGCCGGATCGATCTGGCGGATGTCGGTGCCGTCCATCAGCACGGAGCCTTCCGCCGGTTCGTAAAGCCCGATGAGCAGGCGTGCGACGGTGCTCTTACCGGACCCGATGCGGCCGAGAATGCCGACCCGCTCGCCCGGCTCGATGCTGAACGAAAGTTGGTCGAGGGCGCTGTTCTCCTGGTGGGGATACTTGAAGGACACCTTGTCGAATCCAATTTGGCCGGACAGTGTCGGCCTGTGCAGGAAGGCCTTGTCCATCGATCGTTCGACCGGCACCTTCATGATGGAATCCAAGGCCTTGAGCGCGGCACGGGATTGCTGCAGGCGGGTCAGCATGGCGGCGATGGCGCTCAGCGGCGCGAGGGAGCGCCCGGTCAGGATGGTCGCGGCAATCAGCGCGCCGATCGTGATATCGCCGTCGACGATGCGATAGACGCCGTAGATTACCACCATCACGGTCGTCATCTGAATCGCGAGTTGCGAAAAGGTCGTAGCGATGCCGGAGAGAAACCGCGCCTTGCCGGAGGATTCGGCTGTCAGGCCGACAAAGCGCTCCCAGTGGCGTTGAACGCGGCCTTCCGCGCTGGTGGTCTTGATGGTCTCGATGCCGTCGATGGTTTCCACCAGGAGTGCGTGCTTTTGGCTCGATTCCCGGAGGGTGCGCTCGATCACGTCGCGCAATGGGAACTGCAGGATGCAGCCGACCAGGATGACCATGGGCACCACGAACAAGGGAATGAAGGCGACCGGACCGGCGATCAGCCAAATGACGGCGAGGAACAGGAATATGAAGGGCAGATCGACGATCGCCACGATGGTTCCCGAGGTGAAGAACTCACGCAGCGATTCGAACTCGCGCAGATTGTTGGCGAGCGCACCGGTCGAGGGCGGCTTCTGGTCCAGGCGCATGGCCATCACTCTTTCCAGCAGCCTGCTGGCGATGATGATGTCCGCGTTCTTGCCGGCAACGTCGACGAAATAGGTGCGCATATTGCGCATGATGAACTCGAAGACGAACACCGTGGCCACGCCGATGGCGAGCACCCAGAGCGTCTCGACGGCGTTGTTCGGCACCACCCTGTCGTAGACGTTCATGATGAAGAGCGGAGAGGCGATCGCGAAAGCGTTGATCAGGATGGATGCCAGCAAGACGTGGCTGTAGATCGGCCAGAATTGCGCCAGGGTGCCCCAGAACCAGCGGCGTGGATTGGAAAGGCGGATGTCAGAGGCCCGGGCGTCGAACTTGAACTCCGGGCGCAGGAAGATTGCGTGCCCGGTGTAGTCCTCCTCGAGCTCGGAAATCGGCAGGCTGCGCGTGCCGCCGCCCTCGGCGACCATGACTTCCGCTGTCTTGCTGTCGGGGAAACCCGTGAGCACACAGGCATTTCTGGCCTTGAGCAGAAGGATGCACGGCAGTGAAACCGCCGGAATCTGGCTCAGTTTGGGCCGGCGCATGACCTTTGCGGTCAATCCGGCCCGGTCGGCGGCACGGATCGCCAGCTCGGGCGTAAACTCTTCCGCGGCGCGAGGCAGTCCGGACTTCAGGGCCTCGCGCGAAATCGGTCGCTCGAGCAGCCCGGCAACCAGCGCAAGACAGCTGAGCAGCGGGTCCTCGTAATCGACCCGAGACGGCGGGACGGACCACTCCTTGACGGCCTCCTCCAGGGCGTCCGGCTCGTTTCCGAGCAGCTCCTCGGCCTCGACGGTGTCGGCCGGCGCCACAGGGTCCAAGGCAGGGGCTTCGTCGGTGTGTTCCGTGGCTTGCCCCGAGGCTGTCGGCTCTGCAGCCGGCCGGAGAGCCGGTTTCGACTGGGCAGGCCGGCGGTCGGTCACATGAGCGAAACGGCTGCCCGCCGCGCTCAGCTCTTTGAGGGCAGTGGGAGGGCGCGACGCGTGTGCCGGTGGCGCTTGGTCCGGCGGCAGATCGTGAGAATCCTCGCCGGGTCCCGCCGGACCCGGTCGCAGTTCATCACCCTCTGCCGGGACTTTCGTCTCGTCGCTCAAATCGTCATGCCCCGCCATACCGCATCATCCAAATCTGCCGCCGCTAGCCCGAAGGCCACGCAAGGATAGCGCGCCGCCTGTCGACTCGTTCGGCTTGGGCCGTCGCTCGGGTCGTCAACCGGGCCCGAACTGGCCCTTTCTTCATGCTTTCGGGCCGCAAGTGACCAAACCCGGAAACGCGCGATCCATCCGAATCCCGCGAAATACGCTGCTTGTTTCGCGAGAATTAACGCAAAATTGACAACAGAGGGTAACAATTTCCTTAAATTGTCGCTCAGCAAGGTCAATCGGACGAGCTGACTGCTGGCACGCGGAGATTGGCACGACCGAGGAACCAAGGCGATGCCCGGCTGTCTGAAAACGTACCAATCAGGATTAAGGCGTGCCTCGTCAACGCTATCGTTGCATAATTGCAATATAGCACGAAACAAGCCTCGAGTGACACTGGCTGGGCAGCGCCGGCACGTTGACAGGCTTCGCGGCTTCGGAGTAAAGAGCCAGTGTTGGCAAGTTCTTAGCCGTAACAGTTAGTATCAGATCGCAAACCACGGGGCACAAGATAATGACTGGGTTTCGCAGATCCTTTCGGACCGGCCTGAGGAATACGCTTCTTGGATCGGTCTTTTTGGTGACTGGCGTCGTTGCCGCGCACGCAACGTCGCTGGAAGACGCGGTGCGCATTTCTCTGACGACCAATCCGGATATCGGGATCGTGGCCAGCAACCGTGAAGCCGTCGACCAGGAACTACGCCAGGCGCGCGGCCTCTATTTGCCGCAAATCGATGGTGCCGCCGGCATCGGTCGCGAGCAGCACGACGACATCACGACCCGCCGACAGGACAATGACGATCGCTGGCTGACCCGGGAAGAGGCCTCGGCCACGCTGATCCAGCGCCTGTTTACCGGGTTCGAGACCGAGCAAACGGTCGCTCGGGACAAGGCCCGGGTCGAGTCGGCGGCCAGTCGTGTGTTCGAAAACGCCGAGTTTGTCGCACTCGATGCGGTCGGCGCCTATTACGAGGTGCTGCGCCAACGGGAGCTGGTCGATCTGTCCGACGAGAACGTTCGAATCCATATCGGAATCGTCGACTCGATCGGCGAACAATTGGCCGGCGGTGGCGGCAGCCGGGCCGATCTGGCCCAGAGCGAGTCGCGCCTGGCGCGCGCGCGTTCGACCCTGGCCCAAACCTTGAACGACCTTCGAGATGCCGAGGCCTTTTACACCCGCGTGGTCGGCCAGTTTCCCGACGATCTGGCCATGCCGGAGTTCGATCTCGCTCTCATGCCGGCCAACCTGAACGAGGCTGTAGGCTGGGTTAACGACGACAACCCCACCGTGGAAATCTTCGATGCCGACGTGCGGAGCGCCGAAGCGGAAGTGGGAATCTCGGAGTCGCCGTTCTAT